>NZ_JAUBUI010000106.1:0-17498 GCF_036705385.1 Microcoleus sp. B3-A4
TCGAATGCAGGAACCTCGCTCTGTCTTGAAATCTAAACGGAGGGCGTGATTGAGACTTTTTCAGTGCCATTGGACTAAAGCCCTGACTACAAACTGATGAGTTGTGAACAGCCACATAGAAAAGAGGACAGCTCGAAAAAAATATTAGAAAGGCTCTGCCTAAGTCCGATCGCACTTGCACGTATGATCTGGCACGTATCATTAGGATTGGACATTCGGCTTGATGCCCGCAGGTACTGCAACAATGGGAAGTTTCTGGGTGTGAGCCGGGCGATCGCTCGCTCGCAATACCAAATTTTTCGACAACGGCGCGGAAGTGCTGAGTCCGGGAAATATGTGAAGTGATAAGGTTAAGCCGGCAGCTAACAATAGTTTTTCTAACATGGCACTGTCTCCCATACATACGCCCTAGGGCATAATTCCTCTTACACCTACAACATATAAACATCCTCAGTCGCTTGGTGCGATCGCACGGGCATAGTTTAAGTGACATCTATCACCACGGAGAAGGGGGTGATGGGGATAGGGGGTGTGGGGATAGGGGGTGATGGGCCCTAGGAAACTGGGGGAGAGTGGGAAATCTTTCCTCGCACTTGTACCGTCAACATCGGTTGAACGTGTTAAATTCCTTACACCGGTTCGTTGACAAACTTCCCTACAAATCAAGAATTGTCCTAGAGAAAGAAGCCGTTGAGTCTCTCTCAAAGGTAGAATTAGCGCGTAGAAGTTATTTGACACAGCGGAGGTACCGACAAGATGCTTGCATACATTCTGGCGTTGGCGGTCGGTCTAGGCAGCTTCAGTATTTACATGGCGGCCTTCTTTTTTCCAGAAGTGCACCGCAAAAGTGATTTTACCTGGAGCGGGGTAGGGCTTTTTTATGCGTTAATTTTATGGGCTTGTGCGGGACGAATTACTGGTGCTCTCCTGCTTGGTCAAATGGCGGGCGTGGCGATGTTGGGCTGGTTTGCCTGGGAAACTCTGACTTTGCGTCGGCAGGTGACGCCCGTTGCTGAGCAAACACCGATTCCTCAGTCGGCGAGTTTGGCTGCCGCAGGCCTGCCACTTGCTGGCTTGTTTGCCAAGAAAAAAGAACCCGTAGCAGCGAAAAAACCTAAGTTTGTTCGATCGCCCAAACCGAAAACTGATGTGGTTCCAGCACCCACTCTGGATAAGGGCGAGGTAAAGCTAGAGGAACAGCCGGCGATTCCCCCCATAGCTGAAAGTATTGCTGAAAGTTCGATCGCTCCGACGACTGAAAAAAGTGCGATCGCCCCTGACTTGAAAATCCCCGACTCGAAACCACCTGCAATTGCC
The DNA here is from genome assembly GCF_036705385.1 of Microcoleus sp. B3-A4. Lineage (NCBI taxonomy): Bacteria > Bacillati > Cyanobacteriota > Cyanophyceae > Oscillatoriales > Microcoleaceae > Microcoleus > Microcoleus sp. B3-A4. Next base: position 1,318 of record NZ_JAUBUI010000106.1, read on the forward strand.
GAAATACCAGTGTTTTCAGTCGAAACTCCTGCTGCTGAGAGTTCACCAACCCCAGCAGAATTAGCTAGCAGCTTCACTCCTCTACCTCTACCTCTAGAAATTTCAGAAATAGCCGTTGCACCGAGTGTGGAGCCAGCAGAGGCTCAGCCAGAGCCTCAACAGCAGCTAGAAGTCGATGATTTTGACGAGGAAACAGAATGGAGGACAGCCGTTAAAGAGTCGCAGGCGGCAGCGGCAGCGGCGGCGGCGGTGGCCCCAACTCCTCCTACTCCTCCTAAACCCGCTAAAAAATCCGGCGGTTTCGGAAGTCTGTTCGACAATATCAAAAATAGTCTCGGCGGTATGTTGGGAAGAGGTGCAGCTAAAAACAAGTCTGATGCAACTCCGCAGACGCCAAAACCTTCAGTGACTCCAGAATCGATCGCACCTGAATCTAAAATAACGGCAACTCCTGCAGCGGGTATCGACCAAATTCTCGAATCCGAATTAGCCGAGGTGGCTGCGGAAGTGGCAGCCGAAAGTAGCAACACTGCTGTGGAAACAAGCCAAGGAGTGCCGTTTCCCAACGATGTTGAAGCAATGGCCTTTTTGATGGCCACAGAAACCGCGAGTTCTGACAAAATAGGGGAAACCCCGATCGAAGATCGATCATCCGCCCAAACCCAGACACCGCTGGCTGCTGTTGGTGAACCGGAAGCAGCAGCAGGCGTACTAGAAGCAGAAGCCCCTGCTGTATCTCTGGAAACCCAGACACCGCTGGCTGCGGTTGGTGAACCGGAAGCAGCAGCAGGCGTACCGGAAGCAGAAGCCCCTGCAGCATCGATAGAAATGACTGTGGTGGAAATGGCAGCGCCTGTAGAGATAGAAATACCGGGAGAACCTGGGTTGAGCGTGCAGGTGGAAACGGTTTCAGTATCAGTGATCTCGATCGAATCTACAGATAAAACACCATCTTCTGAGGGAGAACAACCGGAATTGATTCGCCCGAATCCCCCCCCTTCCACAGATAAAACACCATCTTCTGAGGGAGAACAACCGGAATTAATTCGCCCGAATCCCCCCCCTTCGGAGCTAGTAGAAGCTGCTCGTGCGGTCGATGAATCCAAGTCTGAGAATGTATCCGGCGAAGATAAGCCGTCATCTTGAACCCAAAAGCAAAAGGTAGAAACCAGAATTTTTTTTATTCTGCCTTCTGCCTTCTGCCTTCTGCCTTGTTAGTTCTTACTTTTTACTTTTTACTTTTTACTTCTTACTTCTTACTTCTTCCCTCTTCCTTCTTCCTTCTTCCTTCTTCCCTCTTCCTTCTCCCTTAATATTATGAAAGCAATTATGGTCGTGGGGACAACATCTCACGCAGGGAAATCTTTACTCGTGGCAGCTTTGTGTCGAATCTTTTCTCGGCGAGGCTGGCGGGTAACTCCGTTTAAAGGTCAGAATATGGCACTGAATTCCTATGTCACAGCAGCCGGCGGAGAGATTGGTTACGCTCAAGCAGTGCAAGCTTGGGCTGCGGGCGTGGCACCTTGGGTAGAAATGAATCCGATTTTGCTCAAGCCACAAGGAGACATGACTTCTCAATTAATTGTCAAGGGTCGGGCGATCGCCAATGTGCGAGCATCTCAATATTACGAGCAGTATTTCGATATCGGCTGGCAAGCTATTCGGGAATCTTTAGAATTTCTCGGCCAAGAATTTGACATGATTGTGTGTGAGGGAGCCGGTAGCCCTGCTGAGATCAATCTCAAACACCGCGATTTAACAAATATGCGGGTAGCTAAATATTTAAAGGCTCGGACTTTGCTAGTAGTTGATATCGATCGCGGCGGTGCTTTTGCTCACATTATCGGTACTTTGGAATTGCTAGATCCCGACGAACGAGCTTTAATTAAAGGATTCATTATTAATAAGTTCCGAGGGCAAAAATCGATATTAGATCCGGGTCTGACTTGGCTAGAAGAAAGGACGGGAATTCCGGTAGTTGGGGTGATTCCTTGGATAGACGAAGTGTTTCCCTCAGAAGATTCTCTGGATTTGCTCGATCGGCGTTCTCCCAATTCTCAAACCGACATCAATATTTCGGTCATCCGCCTGCCCCGAATTTCCAATTTTACAGACTTTGACCCCCTAGAGTCGGAAACTTCCGTCACTGTCAAATATGTCAGCCCAAAAGACCAGTTAGGCCATCCAGACGCCGTGATTTTACCAGGCTCTAAAACTACAATTTCCGATTTGCAGGTGCTGCGCCAAACAGGTATGGCAAAAGCTATTCAAAATTATTTAGTAGCGGGCGGTACAGTCTTGGGAGTTTGTGGTGGCTTTCAGATGCTGGGACAAAGTATTACCGATAAAGAAGGGGTTGAGGGAGAAAAGGGAGAATTTCCAGGATTGGGGTTGCTGCCTTTGAAAACTGCGATGGCACCGAACAAAATTGCGCGCCAACGAATCGTAACATCTAACTATCCTCAACCGGGTTTGCCAGTTTCCGGTTACGAAATTCATCAAGGAAAAACGCAAATCCTAGAGTCAGAGTTGACTCAACCGCTATTTGACGATGCTAGTTTAGGCATTGTCAATACTTCTCAATCAATTTGGGGTACATACCTGCACGGCATCTTTGACAACGGAGCTTGGCGGCGAGCTTGGTTAAATCACTTGCGGCAGCAGCGGGGACTCCGCGCGTTGCCTACTGGTATTCCTAATTACAGAGAACACCGAGAAACTCTGTTAGACTCTCTAGCAGATACCGTGGAAAAGCATTTAGATATAAAGCATATTTTAGGCTAATTAGTTAACTGTTGACTGTTGACTGTTGACTGTTAACTGTTAACTGGTGATTATTGTTTGTTAAAGTTGAGGTTCAAATTCAATGACAAAAGTTTGTTTTTTACCAGATAATGTTACAGTTGAAGCTGAACCAGGAGAGCATTTGCTAGATGTAGCTAAACGTGCAGGGGTTTCTATTCCTACTGGCTGTCTAATGGGTTCTTGTCACGCTTGCGAAGTAGAAATTGATGACGGAGAGACAATTTGTGCTTGTATTTCCGGCGTCCCTTCCGGGAAAAAGCAAGTGACAATTAATCTGTATGTTGACCCGACTTGGTAATTTGTTAGTTGACTGTTAACTGACAACTGACAACTGACAACTGACAACTGACTAATTTTTTTGCCATTCTTGCTGTTTATTGCGAGCAGATTGCAGCCATTTTTGGGATTCGGGATAAACTGTTGTCCCGGGTTTCACGGATTCTAATTGATTGATAATTTGTTGCAACTGGCTGAGGGAGTAACCGGGATTTTGAGAATTCACATTATTTTGCAAGTTGGCAAACAAGCTTTTAGCTTCTTGCAAAGCTGTTGCAGAATCTTTTTCTGCTTCCAATCTAATCTGGGTAATTCCTAAATTTTTTTGATATTCAGCGAGTTTAGTTTGAGCGTCGAGATAGCCCGGGTTATCGACAGAAACCAATTTCAGTCTGTTAATTCCTTCTTGCCACAATTCTGCTATTTGCTCCCAGTGTGCGGCGGGATGCGGCGGTTTTTGGGAGGCGACGGCGGCGGAGAGAGCAAATTCTTTGGCAGCTTCAATTAAGTTGTCAGCCCGTACAGAACCGGTGGCGACGCCGCCCATTTCTTGAAAGTCTCTTTCTGCTGCTTTGAATGTTTTCTTAGCCGTTTCTCCCGCGAGGGTTTCGGCGGGAATTTGATTGAGTTGGTCGATCGCACTTTGCCAATTTACCGTCGCTTTTTGTCTATCTGTGGCAGTTTTGGCTTGCTGGTACTCCTGTTTCGCGGCTTTTAGCGTTTGTTCGACTTGATTTAACTGAGTAAAAGCATTTTTTTGCTGAAAAATCTGAGCCTCCATCCGCCCGACATTTTTGCGGGCGGCTTCAAATTCATCGAGTGTAAACCGCCAACTGCAGCCAAAAAAATTGCAGTAAGTTTGGGGATAGTAGCCGAGGAACCACACCGGCAAGGCGTCGAGGTGTTTTTGAGCCTCTTTTGCTTTAATTTCGCCCAAGTCAAAATCAGCGACAGCCGTGGCTTTATTCACCAGTTGATCGGATTGTTCCACAAGGGCGATCGCCTGCCGATAATTGTGATCCATACTGATAAAACTCGGCAGCAACAATATCGGCATTGTTTTGGCCACGGGCCAGCGAATCATCGGAAAAGGTAAATTTAGCAGCCAAATTATCCCCGCAGCACTTCCCAACAAACTCCCAGCAAAAATAATTTGATCGAACAATCCGGGCGGGCGGTTGGCTTTGACGGCTGCTTTGAGAGCTTTTTCGCTGAAGTTGGGAAATTCGTCTTTGAAGGTATCGCGGATTTCTTCTATTGAGGCGAAAGTGCCGTTTTGCAAGCGTAATTTCTCTAACCGCTTGATTACCATCCGTCGGTAGACATCACCGGTTAGATTATCAGCCGCCGCGCACTTGTGAACTTCGGCCCGCAAAATTTCAAAAGCTCGATCGGTAAGACGCGCCATAAAACTCACCTATTCCCTTTTAATTATTTTACAGGTTCCCCGTCACAATAATTGTTAAAATATATAAATTTTCCCTTAAATAATGCGAATTAAGTTCATGCCCACTGCTTTAATCACTGGTGCTTCTGGCGGAATTGGTGCAGCCTTTGCCGCCGAATTAGCCAAACGCCAGCACAATCTAATCTTGGTAGCTCGTTCCGAAGACAAATTGCAACAGCTAGCTGCTACACTGCAACAACAATTCAAGGTTCGGGTAGAAGTAATCGTGCAAGATTTGAGCGCACCGGGCGCTGGAACTGCTGTATTTGATACCGTTGTTAAAAAAGGTTGGACGGTTGATTTGTTGGTGAACAATGCGGGTTTTGGCGATTACGGTGTTTTTGCCGATCGCCCGCTTGCGAAACAACTAACAATGGTGCAACTAAATATTGTAGCATTAGTTGAACTTTCGCACTTACAGCACTTTGCGAGCAAACCCGCCACAATTCGAGCTATCTAAATAGGCTCAAAAAACAAACCACAATGATTAAACCAATTGAGAGCATTTTCATCAGTAATAAGATTAACAGCCATAGTGATGGCTTCATCAAGAGCCTCGGATGTGCGAGCTCCTTGGGAACGAAGAATTTCTTTTAACTTTGACCAACATAACTCAATGGGCGATAAATCAGGCGAGTAGGGAGGTAAAAATTTTACCTGACATCCAACAGATTCAATTAAAGCTTTTGTAGTTTCAGCATAATGTACAGGTAAATTATCCATGACTACAATTGCTCCAATCCACAACTGAGGTAGTAATACTTTTTCAACAAAAACTAAAAAGCTAGCTGTGTTCAAACTACCTGGAAAAGTCATAGTAGCAATTAAGCCGACCTCACTCATAGCTCCAATTAAAGTGATGTTTTTGCCTTTATTTCCTGGGCGGTTATAATAGACTCTGGTTCCACCTTGACACCTACCATAGTTTCGTGTCATAGCCAGATTTACACCTGTTTCATCAATGAATACAAGGTTTTTGATGTCTATAGTATCTAGCCAACGCCTAAATTCATAGCGCAATTTTTGTACTCTTTCTGTACCTTGCTCACTCGCTACTAAAGTTTTTTTTTACGCCTGAGTTTTAAGCGGTTAAGAGTGCGGGACAAACTTGATATACTTACTTCTATGCCTTGGCGCTCTTTTATTGTCTCTTTAATCTCTCGCAAATATATATCGCTTTTCTCTGTCACTATTATCTTTAACAATTCTTGCTCTTTACCTTTAAGCTTCGAGCGGCGATCCCCTCCTTGAGTCCTGGCAGCTATCTCCCCCGTCTCTCGATACCGACGCAAAAAGTCACGTATAAACGATAAACTGACTTTAAATCGTTTTGCTAACTCTCTTTGTGTGCCTTCTTTGTTTTGCCACGCACTTAGTATCTTTTTGCGTAAGTCAATAGAATATGCTGCCATCTCTAAATAATCTCTTTTTTTACATCTTTAAAGTTTACCATTTTTATGGCGGGTTTGATATCAAATTGCTGTATTTTTGCAGGGAAGGCGGCAGCGAAAAGCAGGAAGTATCATCAATGTTGCCTCCATCGCAGCTTTTCAACCGATGCCGTACTTGTCGATGTATGCAGCGACTAAAGCTTTTGTTTTAAGTTTCAGTGAGGCGCTTTGGGCGGAAAACAAAGATTTAGGAATTGGCGTTTTGTGCCTTTGTCCAGGGCCAACAGAATCGGACTTTTTCGCAGTAGCTGAATTCCCTCAATCAATGACATCCAGCAGCGGGCAAAAACTGGTTCCCGCAGCGGAAGTAGTGCGAGATGCTTTGAAAGCTTTAGAAAAAAATGAGTCTAATGTTGTCACAGGGGGAATTCCCAATCAAATCATCGCCAATATGCCTCGATTGATGCCGCGAGAACTTTTGGTTAAGTCGGTAGAAAAGGTGTTTCGGGCGAAAGCGTAATTACGCAGGAAGTAGTCTACGGGATTTAACGGATTTAACCGAGGTGGGTTCTAGAAAAGTTCGGCAACAGATTGTGTACGAGATTTAACCCATTTAGCCGAGATCGGGAAAAAGGAACAGGGAAAAGAATTCCCCATTCCCCATTCCCAATTACTAATTCCAAGAATTACAAATATCGAGTTAACTGGACTCGATAGCGTTCCTTCTTAGTAACAGCAACTTCCCCAATTTCCAATCTTCCCTTGCCCGTAACAGCAATTAAATCTCCCGACTTGACATTATAACTAGCTTGAGTAACGTCTTTCCAGTTAACTCGCACATCGCCACTATCAATTAAATCGGCCATTTTGCTGCGAGACATTGCGAATCCAGCCGAGGCGACAGCATCCAATCTCATGGATGCTTCAACGGTTGTCATTTCTTTCTTTTTGGGTTCTCTAATTTTGAGTTCGCTCAACTCAATGCGCCGCGTTTGCACAGGCACCGATCGCACTTGCTGCAAACTCATCTCCAAATACTCTACCATCTCCGGCATGACAATAGCTTGCGCGCCGCGTTCTCCCAAAACAATCACATCACCCGTTTTCTCGCGGACAATTCCCGTACCCAACATCGCCCCCAAAAAGTCGCGGTGAGAAGCTGTATCGAACAAGAAATTGCCAGCGATTTCTACCGCAGCAACGTTAACGCTAGCAGAGTCGATCGGGATATCCGATCGCGCGATCGCAATTCTTTGTCTTTCAGCTTGCGGGTAGCCGCCCCAAGCCACTAATTCCACGTCTGTTAAGCGCTTAAATACCGTCAGAGTGTCCGCCAATTCTGGAGGTGACAGAAAATCAGTCTGAGTAACTTCCCAAGTTTTAATTGCTTGTTCCGCTTGGTCGATCGCCCGCGCCACACATTCGCGGTTTTCGATGCCTTTTAACAGTTCTTCTTTTTGTAACATCAGTTAATGCTAGATTCTAATTTGAAATTGCCAAAGCTTGCTGTAACTCAAAAGTCTACTTTTTTAACAGTCGCACTACTTTAATTATAGTCTAAGATCATCAAATAACGATCTTATGATTTTAGTTGCTGGTAAAGCTGATATGATGAGCACGATTATTGTACCAAATCTATGAAGTCTTCGAGTTAAAGTTTTTGCAGGAGCTCGATCGAGTATGGCAGCAAAATTGTCCACCCAACTACTTATTCTTCTTCACCCGCAAATACAGTTCTTCCATCGCCTCAATAAACGAACCATCCTTGTGCCAAAACTGTGGAAAATCTCCCTGTTTCTTCACCACGATCGCACTTACCCCACTTTGCGCTGCCACCTCAATCGTCTGCGGTAATCGCTTCGCACCGTGCCAAAACTCTTTCAGGCTGACCGTTTGCGCCTCACTGGCGATCGCCTGCGTGTAATAGGAATCCACCGCCACAGGGGCCGCTGCATCCGCCGTCAACTCGGCAGAAAGTGCCAAGCCCAAAGGCGTTTTTGCTAATTCGCGGTGCAGCACTTCCTTAGAAAGCCCCCGTAATTCAAACAGTAAAAATGGATCTTTGTCCAATTCGGCCGCCACCAAATAATAAACTCCGGCAATATGTTTGCAGGGATTGCTATAGTCTGGGCAAGAGCAAGTAGTCTTAAAGTCCTCGCGGCTGCTGGGTAAAAGGTGCAATCCGAGGGGTGCAAAAGCCTTTTCAATATTGTCGGGCATTTCGTTGAGCAGCAGCCGAGAAATGAAGCTAGCTTTTGATGCCATTTGGGCGATCGCCATTTGCCACTTTTCCTGACTAATCGCCTGAAACTCAATTTTAGTTTTGTAGAGCGGCTCCTTATAAACCCCAAAATAAGGATTTACCGACCCCCTTACTTCTGCCATCACTAAGCCATCCTTAATCTTAAAGCTTTTTACCTTGTCATTCCGTGCATAGGAACGTCCCCGTCCGAGTCGCCCAGAATCTGTAAATCTTTCTAACGCCTCGATAAATTTATTGCCCCACCAAGTTCGAGTAAATTGTGACATATTTTTGGGTTTCTCCTAATCTAGAACCGCATTTTTATTGAGCCTAATTAATTTCTTAAATGCCTCATTATCCAACTCAGTTAACCACGATTCATCAGCACCAATAATTGACCCTGCCAATTTCTTTTTGTCCTCAATCATTTGGTCAATCTTTTCTTCCAAAGTGCCAATCGCCACAAACTTATGCACAAACACATTTTTTTCCTGTCCGATCCGAAACGCCCGATCCGTCGCCTGATCTTCCACTGCCGGATTCCACCAGCGATCGAAATGAAACACGTGATTGGCTTTTGTCAGCGTAATTCCCACACCGCCGGCCTTCAGTGACAGAATAAATACCGAAGGTTCAGACTCTGGATCTTGAAACTCTGAAATCATCCGTTCCCGTTTTTCGCGGCTGGTTCCCCCGTGGATGTAGTAAGTGTTGTAATGTAGCGTTTGTTTAATATATTTTTCCAACGCGCTTCCCAGTTCTGTAAACTGCGTAAATACCAATAAACTTTCGCCTTCTGCTTTGACTTCCTCAATCATCTCGATCAGCCGTTCCAGTTTGTGCGATCGCTCTGGTGTAAACTCACTTTCATCTTGCAAAAACTGGCGCGGATGGTTACAAATTTGCTTCAGCTTCAGCAGTGTCGCCAAAATCATCCCCTTGCGCTTCATCCCTTCCGTCGCATCAATTTCTTGCTCTACCTCTTTGACGATCGCTTCATAAAGCGAAGCTTGCTCGCGGGTGAGATTGCAGTAGAGCTTTTGCTCAACTTTGTCGGGGAGATCCTGAATTATCGACTTATCGGTTTTCAGGCGTCGGAGAATAAAGGGTTCCACTAATTTTTTGAGCGCTGCCGATTGCGTGCGACTCCCATTTTTTTGAATGGGGATCTCAAACAACTTCCGAAACTGCGCCTCTTTACCCAGATAGCCCGGATTGAGGAAATTAAAAATTGACCATAAATCCAGCAATCGATTTTCCACCGGTGTTCCAGTCAATGCTAGTCGATGGGTAGCGGGTAACTTTAAAATCGCCTTGGTTTGCGCCGCTTTCGGATTTTTAATATTCTGCGCTTCATCAATTACTAAGCGATGCCACGCTACGCTGCTCAACAGTTTCTCGTCTTTGCGCGCCAAGGTAAAGGAAGTGATCAACATATCGCAACCTTGGACGGCGGCTTTGAATTCCTTGGCATCTTGCAAGCGCCCAGGGCCGTGGTGTATGAGCGATCGCAATTCTGGAGCAAATTTTTCCATTTCCTTTTGCCAGTTACCAACTACGGATGTGGGCGCAATTAGCAGCGTGGGTAGAACCGAATGTGCGATCGCTTTTTCTGTCTCTTTTGTAGTAGATAAAACTTCCCGCTCTTGCAATAATCGAGCAATTACCTGCGCCGATTTACCCAAACCCATATCATCGGCAAGACAGCCATTTAATCCCAAACTTTCCAAATAACTCAACCAAGAAACGCCGCGCTTTTGGTAATCCCGTAACTTACCCTGAAACTTTGCCGGATCTGCAATTAACTCTAACCGACTCTTATCGTTCAGCTTCTCCAACATATCCGATAAAGCCCGATCGCGCTCAACCTCCAACTGTTCGCTCGCTTCTCCTTCTGCCGTCAACTTCATAAAGTCAATCAGGCTTAAATCGGGGTTTTCTTGGCGATGTTTTTTCCAAAACTCCAACATCTCCTGCATCTTGTCTTTGTCCAGTTCCATCCATTGTCCTCGGAACTGCACTAGAGGCGTTTTGCTATTTACTAACGCCTGCCATTCTTGTTCGCTAACCCGTTCACCCCCGATCGCCAATTCATATTGATATTCCACCAAGGAATCCGCCGAAAACAATCCTTTGCCCTTGATTGCAGGGCTCTTGCTGCCCTTCCCTTTGACTTGCAGGCGAATCTTCGCCCGTTGTCGTCCCTTCGGCGTCCACCAAGCGGGGACAATCACTTTGTATCCGGCATCTTCTAATACCCAAGCGGACTCGCTGAGAAAGGTGAAAGCATCATCTAAGCTGAGGGTAATGTTAACCGGTTTGTCGGTTTCTAGCCCTTGCCAAAGTTGGGGATAAATGCGGGCAGCGTAGCCGAGATTTGTCAGCAAATGTTGCTCAAAGTTGTCTCCGAATTGTGTTTGCAACTGTTTTTGTTGAGTCGATCGCGATCGCCAATAATCCTGCAACGGCATCCGCAGAGAAGGGTCTTTTTTCGCAGCCACCTGAAACTCTAAAACCCAAGGCTGTTCGGGGTTTTCGGGGGATTGTAGTTGAAAGCAGAGGGAGAATGAGTCAGCAGATTGATTGCGCGTAATCCGATCTCGCCAGGTTTGCCATTGCCGGTATTGCTCAAGGCTTACTAGCGCGATTTTTCGTGTTTGGTTGAGGCAGATTTGGAGTAAAGAATCCGCAATCTTATTTTCAAACGATGCTGGGATGGGGGTTTGAGTGACAATTTCCGCGATCGCACACTCGGAAAAATGCCGCAGCAACCGTTCGCGATCGTAGAACTTTGGTGTATCTTGTAGCTGGATCTTACGAAAACCGGACACACAAACTAAAGGCATCCATTCAACATAGCGTTGTAAATCAGTTTCGTACTGTGTTGAAACAATTTCCCATCCCGGATAAATCTCAAAGCTGGGTGCAGTTTTGGCAGGTGTTTTTGGAGTTTTTGCAGTTGTTTTGGTTTTTGTCTCGCCCGCTTTCTTACGCCCGCGCGTGGCTTTCTCAGCGGGTTCGGATGTTTCGATGGGTGCGATCGCGATCGGAGCAGTTTCTCGATAGCGCAACGCCGGAATATAATGATCTTTCAGAACAATTTGCTTAAAATTTTGGGTGTAGTGATACCAAAATAGCAAGTCTGAACCAAACTGAACTTCTGCTACATCGTAGAGGGCAAAAAAATGCAGATCGTTCAATACTTTAGTCAAAGTGTGGGTGGCGATGGACACACAATCAACTTGCCAATACTCCAACTCAAATGTTTCGGGTAACTCTGTCTCTAAATATCGCGCTAGTTCTAAAGAGGGCAACGGCTGGTTGTCGGCAGTGGGCAGTAAAAAATACCGAGGGACGATCGCGTATTCTCGCCCCATCGCACTTGTATTGCTGACTGCTGACAGTTGAATCCCGGCTTCTTTCGTTAGAAACTCTCTTAACTGTGCCGTCTCCAATTGTCGGGGATGAACCTTAGCAGGCTGTTTTTTCTTTTCAGTGGTTTCAACCCAAAGACAAAAAGTTCCACCTTGAACAAAACTCTCTTCTGTTTGAGGAATCCAAGTCCCGTGGAGGATTTTCATAGGTCATACCAAATGCAACCTTTGGCAGCCTATCATACCATGAATGAGTGGGAAAAGATAAGAACGCGGTTGAAAGAAGGTTTATACAAACCATGTCTGCTGGATGCCGACTAAAGAGAATAACGTAATTTTACCCCAGTTGTCCTCTTTAACCACCCTCTGCGGGTTTTGACTTGAGAGATGGGGTTTCAACCGCCGAGTCTTCTTACAAATTTAGAAAATATCAGTTAAATCCAACACAAAACCGGGTAGTACATCTTCACCGGACAAAGTTGCAGGTTCATCTAAAATTTCTACTTCTCTACCTTGACGGGAGATTTCTACTTTTCTATTTTTGCGATCGAGCAACCATCCCAACCTCGCTCCATTTTTCACATACACTTTCATTTTAGCCCGCAATTTTTCTAGGGAGTCAGTGGTCGATCGCAATTCCACCACAAAATCGGGACAAATCGGCGCAAATTTCTTTTTTTCTTCAGCAGTTAAAGCATCCCACCTGTCGCGCCGAATCCAAGCACCATCGGGAGAAATATCTGTACCGTCGGGCAGCTTAAATCCCGTTGAAGAATCAAAAGCAATTCCCAAATGCTTATTTTGACGGCTCCAACCTTCGAGTTGAAAACTTTGATCCGCATTCCGTCTGCCTGTATCGCTACTCGCAGGCGGCATAATAATTAATTCTCCCGTTGCAGTACGTTCAAATCTAAAATCCCGGTTGTCTATACACAACTGAAAAAACTGCTCGTCTGTTAATTCGAGCGTTAATTCTAGGGGAGAAGGTAGGGGGATAGTTTGTGATACCATAACTGCCTCCAAATATTACACGAGTTGAATGTCAACAGTCAACAGTCAACAGTCAACTGTTAACAAACAAATAACTAAGTCTCTGTATAACCTTGGATATTTTCCGGTTCAAACTGCTGCAAAATCTTCGCCGCTTTCCCAGTCAAATCATCAGTACCCTTAACCGCAATCAAATATTTACCCGCATTCAAACGGTTGCGGTAGGGCAAAGCATCGCCGCTGCCAAAAGCCATACCCCCGGCTCCGCCAACAACAAAGCTGCCCATCCCGCCGGCGATCGCACCTAGCAATCCGCCGATCGCGTGATCGCCAATTTCGCCCGCCCACGCAAAAGTCTTCAACTGAGTCATCAGACTGAAAGTAACGCCAGCAATAAAGCCAAACGGCACCAGCCAAACAGCCATGAGTTTAGCTTGTTTATCCGCTTGCTGGTTGGGGTCGATCAAGCCAAATTCATCAGCAGTTTTGTAGCCACGGCCCAAAATGCTGACTTGCTTCATGGGCAAGCCTTCTTTTTCCAGAGCATTGTAGGCAGCTTCGGCTTGAATTCGATCGGGCAGTACGGCGATAAGATAATTCATTGACAATAATTCCTGATGGTTAGGCTCGGACACCTAGAAATAATTATAGTCGGAAAAGACATACTAGCTAAGCAGTTCGGGGATTTTCAGAAGGTCAGAGAGTCCGATCGCCCGCCAAGCTAAAATATTTCATGCAAAAAACGGCCGACCTTGACCGAATACAGATACAATTCAAACTGCACAAAGGCAAGCTTGAGCTGAGCTGTTAGATACCGCTCTAAGTCATAAGTCTCAACTTTGAGCTCGCCAACGCTCGGTCTATTTTTACTATTGCACTCAATTGCTTGCTATGCCTAAAGTTCTAGTATCCGATCCGATCGACCAAGCCGGAATTGACATCCTCTCCCAAGTCGCGCAAGTTGACGTAAACACAGGACTCTCAGCCGAAGAACTGGTACGAATTATTCCAGATTACGACGCTTTAATGATCCGTTCTGGCACCCAAGTTACCAAAGAAATCATAGAAGCCGGGAATTCACTCAAAATCATCGGCAGAGCCGGCGTCGGCGTAGATAATGTCGATGTACCCGCCGCTACCCGCAAAGGAATTGTAGTAGTCAATTCCCCCGAAGGCAACACGATCGCCGCAGCCGAACACGCGATCGCCATGATGCTCTCCATGTCCCGCCACATCCCGGAAGCCAACGCATCCGTCAAAGGTGGTAAATGGGAACGCAACCGCTTTATCGGCGTAGAAGTTTACAAAAAAACCCTCGGCATTGTCGGTTTGGGCAAAATCGGCTCCCACCTCGCCGCCGCAGCCAAAGCAATGGGCATGAAACTGCTCGCCTACGACCCCTTCATCTCCACCGAAAGAGCCGAACAGTTGGGCTGTCGCTTGGTAGAACTCGAATTGCTGATGCGCGAATCCGACTACATCACCCTGCACATCCCCAAAACCCCGGAAACCCTGCACTTAATTAACGCTGAAGTGCTCTCGAAAATGAAGCCCACAGCCCGCATCATTAATTGCGCCAGGGGCGGCATCATCGACGAAGCAGCCCTCGCAGAAGCCATCAAAGAAGGCAAGATCGCCGGCGCAGCTTTGGACGTTTACGAACACGAGCCGTTGGAAGCTGATTCCCCGTTGCGGGCTGTCGGCCAGAACATCGTGCTGACGCCCCACTTGGGAGCATCTACAGCGGAAGCTCAGGTGAATGTGGCGATCGACGTTGCCGAACAAATTCGCGATGTACTGTTAGGATTGCCCGCGCGATCGGCTGTCAACATACCCGGCATTTTCCCAGACTCGATCGAAAAACTCAAACCCTACCTGCAACTCGCCGAAACCCTCGGCAACCTCGTCAGCCAGCTAGCCGGAGGCCGAGTCGATTACCTCAACGTTCAACTCCAAGGCGAATTGGCCAGCAATCAAAGCCAGCCCGTAGTCGTTGCCGCCCTCAAAGGCCTGCTCTCCCAAGCCCTGCGAGAGCGCGTTAACTACGTCAACGCCAGCATTGAAGCAAAAGAACGCGGAATTCGCGTCGTCGAAACCAGAGACGCCTCGATTCGCGACTACACCGGCTCCCTGCACCTCTCGGCCAAGGGAACTCTCGGCGAACACACAGTCACGGGTGCAGTGCTCGGTGAAAGCGAAATTCGGATTACCAGCGTTGACGATTTCCCGGTCAACGTGTCCCCCACTCACCATATGCTGTTTACCCTGCACCGCGATATGCCGGGGATTATTGGCAAAATTGGTTCCCAATTGGGCAGTTTTAATGTCAATATTGCCAGTATGCAAGTAGGCCGTAAAATCGTGCGAGGCGATGCGGTGATGGTTTTGAGCCTCGATGACCCTCTACCAGAGGGGATACTGGCCGAGATCCTAAAAGTTCCGGGAATTCGGGATGCTTACACGGTAAATCTTTGACGGATTTTGGAGTTTAGATTTTGGATGCAAGGGCTGATAATTGGTAATGGGTACTTGGTCATTGGTAATTGGCAAGAAAGCGGGAATTTTTCTATTAGCCAATCCTCATTCCTCACTCCCGAGTTCCCAGTCTCCAGTTCCCCTGGGCCAATCTAAAATCTAAAATCTAAAATCTAAAATCGTTATGGCACATAGCTGGTGGGAAATTAGAATTCTTTGCGATCCGGCGCTGGAAGATATCATCTTTTGGCGTCTGGAACGGTTTAACTGTAGGGGAAGTGCTACTGAGATCAAAAGCAATTCCTGTCTGATGTCGGCTTATTTGCCCGAAGAACAGGCAGGATTGCTGGATTTGGCCGCTCTGTCTCTCTGGCTGCGCCAAGATGCTCTGTGTGCAGGTTTGCCCCTACCTGCGATGCAGTGGGATTTGATTGAAGACGAAGACTGGGGCAGCACTTGGAAGCAGCACTGGCAGCCTCAAGAAGTGGGCGATCGCTTTTTAATTAATCCCGCTTGGCTGCCCCTACCAACTGATACCGATCGGGTCATTTTGCGTTTAGATCCCGGTGTGGCCTTCGGTACTGGTGCTCACGCTACTACTCAACTGTGTCTGGAGTCGCTGGAAATGCGTCTCGGTTTTGATGACAAAGAGTGCATCGTTGCTGATATCGGCTGCGGATCGGGTATTTTGTCGATCGGCGCGGTGTTGTTGGGCGCTACAAAAGTTTATGCTTTGGATACAGATCCTCTGGCAGTGCGATCGACTATTAGCAACAGACTACTCAACCGCGTTAATTCTCAGCAGTTGGTTGCAGAGCTCGGAAGTATCGATCGTTTGAAAGAAATGGTAGATGAGCCGATCGACGGTTTGATATGCAACATTTTAGCAGAAGTAATTATTGATTTAATCCCGCAGTTCACTGCAATTAGCAAACCCACTACTTGGGGCGTGCTCAGCGGCATTTTGCTCGAACAAGCTAAGCCAATTGCCGACACTCTCGAACAGCACGGCTGGATTGTCGCTACTCTGTGGAAGCGCCAAGATTGGTGTTGTTTTAATATTCGGCGTAGTTAACAATAGGGTAATTCCTAATTCCTAATTGCTACAGCACTTCCGGATGTTATGAGGTACAGTAGCAGCAATTAGTAAACCAGTTTTTGAGATGTTTTGGATTAATTAA
>NZ_JAUBUI010000107.1:0-16963 GCF_036705385.1 Microcoleus sp. B3-A4
CTGTGATCAACCATCTGATTAACCATTTTTTTCCCTCAGCATTAGCTGGGTCAATTTGTGCTTAGTCTAAACTCCAATAGATATTCAGACTATTGTTATAGTAGAACGTTTCCGTTATCTGTGGAACAAAACCACTCATGAAGTACAATTTTACCTAAGTTCCTTACCCGTAGATGCCCAGCTTAATGGTCGTGTCATTCGTCAACATTGGAGTATTGAAAATCAAGAACATTGGGTTTTAGATGTCACTTTCAATGAAGATCGATCTCGCATTCGATCCTTGAATAGCCCTCGAAACTTGGCTGTTATCAGACGGATGTCCCTGAATGCTGTAAATCAAGAAACTACTCTCAAGCGTAGCTTGCGACAGAAAAGAAAACGGGCTGCAATGAATGATGAATACATGATGCTTCTTCTCAAATCCTTTTGTCAAGGCTGATTGAGATGCTCTTACCCTGATGATTTTAGTGCATTAAAGAGAGCTATAATGTATTCGCATTCTGCCACATCTCTTGATGAGATTATTGGCGCTTATTGTGCAAATTAGTGTCTCATTTTTATTTGAAATAACTATACTTCTTCTTTTGGCTATTTAACTCCATTTTAGCGATCGTTATTTAACCCCATTAGCTACTACTCCCAATACATTAAAATCAGCTACGTTTAGTTGATCTAAGGCTTTGCTTACCATACCGCGATCGGTTTTTTCTATTTTTACTATCAGCACGGTACCATCAGTTTGAGAAGCTAGTAAATGACCATCTGCTAAACCAATTAAAGGTGGTGTATCGTAAATGACTAAATCAAATAACGCTAGGAATTGTTCCATTAAATAGTGCATCTTTCTCGAAGACAGTAATTTAATGGGATCAGAGGGAATAGTACCAGCAGTAAGGACAAAAAGATTGTCATCGTCTGGCAATCGCTGAATAGCCTCATTTAAGCTTAAATCAGAACTTAAAGTATTACTTAAACCTTTCAGATTTGATAAACCCAGGTATGTGTGGAGTTGAGGAGAACGCATATTAGCATCCACTAATAATACTCGTTTACCCACAGCAGAAGCAGTTTTAGCTAAATAAACTGCTACAGTGGACTTACCCTCACCTTTCATTGTCGAAGTAATCGTTAAAGAACTTATCGGGTTTTCCGCATTTAATAACTGAATATTTGTGTATAAGTAGTGAAATGCCTCGACCACAGGAAAATCTTTAGAATTTGAAACTATTATTCGTTTTAAGCTTGCACTGTTAGTATTTGAAGTTATGCTAGTGAATTGAGCGGGAACACTTTCACCTCTACGAGATTTAATTTTCATCGCTTTGGCGATCGGAATGGCTCCCAAAAGAGGCCGTTTAGTTGCTGATTTAATTTCTTCTGGAGTATGGAAAACAGTATTTAAAACTTCTACTAGGAAACCTACAGCAATGCCTAGTAAACTGCTAATAACGAGCGCGATCGCTAGCTGCCGGCGGGTTTGTTTTTCTGTTACTGGGTCGAGCTCACCTTTTTCGTTTGTGACTAACTGTGGTTTAGATATAATTTGCCAAGAGTCATCAATTTGACCCGCATCTATTTGTAAAGTTTTTTGTTTTTCCATGAACAGCTTGAGAGTATCTTTAGCTAGTTCTAGTTTTAATTGTAGGTCATCATAGCGACGTTGAGCTTGGGGCATTTGAGTAATTTTTGCTTGCAGTAAATTTTGGCTATTAGTTATCACTCGCTCGCGAGCTTCCAACTGTTCTAGTTGTGATTTCATCTGAAAGAGGACCGACTCAGCTTCTGTTTTCATTAAATCGCGCAAACTTTGCTGCTTTTCCCGCAAAGATTGAATGGGAAGGCTATTTTCATAAAATTGAGTAGAGCTTAAAGCTAATTGCGATTCTATTTCAGTTATTTTGCTAATTAAACTTTCATAAGACTTGGGGCTAATATCAACAATCCAACGATTATCGCCCTTCAAAGATCTTTTTTTGTAGTTTTCATATTGCTGCCTACTTTCTGCTAGTTGTACTTGCACTTCTAGGCGACGATTAGTTACACTATCTAGCTGATCTGATAGGCTGCGGCTGCGTACTTCTGGCTGATTAAAGTTATACTTAATTCTTAAGGTTTGTAATTCTTGCTGCAAGTTATCTACTTTCTGCTGGAGGGGTGGCATTTGTCTAGCGATAAAATCAATACTTTGTTTGCTAACTCTTAAGCGCTCTTTGCCCATATATTCTCGGTAATATTTGGCAATTTCTTCCAGCACATATTTGATGCGCTTGGGGTCTCGATCACGGTAGCTAATATCTAGGAGTTTAGTACCCCCCTGCTTCCCATCTCGCAAGAAAGTAACACGTTGGATAGTCAAGCGGTTGTTGAGATTTTTATAGTCAAAATTTGGATATCTTTGTTGCAATTTATTAACTAAAGGTATTAGCACTTCGGGGCTTTTTAAAACCCGCGTTAAACTTTGATAATCCACCGAGGAACCGTCTTCCGCTGATGACTTAATTCTGTTCAAGTCTGTGATGCCTATACCGTTACTTTGAGCTTGGACTAAGAGCTTTGATAGCCGATCGTCTGTCGTAAGCGGTTCTGCTAAAACTGTAAATTTTCCTTCATACTCAGTAATAGATTTTTTGGCAGCCCTGAACACGAAAGTACCAGTCAAAGTACCTATGCTGGCAGCTACTATAGCCATCACCAGAAGGCGACGTTTGACGACAGCTACTACCCATCCCATATCAAGGACTTGGTCATCTCCTTCTGGGGTACTAGCTACGTAGTTAGGGGAGGCTGCGGACAGATAGTGACCATTAAGATCATCCTTTAGGGGAGAAAACAGCTTTTTATCCATAAGGCTAATTTTATGAAATTCCTAATTTCCTAAGAGTCTGAGTAGCTCTATTAGTCGGGTGGGAACGAGAATTCCACCAATAATACTACTAGCTGGTGTGAGAACAGTGGTAATGGTGTCTACCAAGGTAGCAGTCCTCGAGCGTCCCACTATAATTATGTCATTATCTTGAATAAGTGGGTTGGTTTGAGGATCGATTCCTTGATTCAAATTAATTGCTACTTCCGATCGGGATATAGTTCCATTAGGATTCAACCTGATCAGTTCCACGGATCTAGAGTTAGCGCGACTTAGTCTGAAACCCCCCGCACTCATAATAGCTTGATTTAAGGTAGTATTAGGAGGTAATTTGAGCCCACCCGGAGTATTGACTTCTCCGATAACACTCACTTGCACAGTCCCCGGAGCAAAGCTAGCAGTAGCTAGAACAGAAACTTCTCCTGGGTCGATAACCGTTGCTGTCGGGACAAATATGATATCCCCATCTTGTAGTATAGTATCTTGAGAGGTATCTTGTTCTTGCAAATATTGCCAGAGGTTAATAGTGCGGATTTGTTGTTTGCCACTTCTAGTATAACGTTGGAGTTGGATTTGGCGAATATCGGCGATTGATGTGATGCCACCCGCTAGTTGTAGAGCACGGATAATTGTCGGCTGTCCGTTGGTTCTTTGACCATTTTGGGTATCACCACCAATGGCTACATATCTACCGGGACGCTTTACCTCTCCGAATACTGAGACACTACGGGGTTGCTCTGCTGGTATAGAAAAATTAGATTCACTAACTTGATTTGTTTCTACTAAGTTAATTGTTTCTTGAGGGGGAACCAAAATTTGATCTCCATCTCGCAACGTGATGTCTTGGCTTGTTTGACCAGTTTGTAAATAATCCCACAGGTTATAAGTGATAGTTATTTCTTGGTTACCCTTGACACGACGTCGGACAATTACTCGGCGGATATCAGCGCTAGCTCGAATACCCCCAGCTTTTTCTAAAGCTTGAGGAAGGGTGGGAAACTGAACAGATGGTCTGTTGCCACCTCCATTAGCTAGGGGCAATAAGTAGGAGCCGGGACGGCTTATTTCACCAGATAACCAAATATTGATCGGGCGGGCAGCTTGTAAGCTGAGGGTAACTAAAGGTCTTTTTACAACGCGGCCATAAGCTCTAGTGATAACTTGGGCTGCCTGTTCTAAAGTTAATCCTTGAAGGGAAACACTACCAATAATCGGGATTTGAATAGCGCCCCCAGCGGGAATTTGATACTCCCCACTAAGCTGGGGCAGATCGTAGATATCAATTCTAATATTGTCTCCACCACCTAGATAGTAGTCAGTATTAATGCTTATTGCGGGGGCAGGGGACTGAGCGAGGTTAGTTTGAGGGTAGGAGAGAGTGAGTACCAGCGCCAGCAGTGGCAGTTGTAAAGCACGCAGGGTAAGCCATTTCATAGGTAGTAAGAAATTTGATGATAGAGGTAAAGCCATGAAAGATATTTTAAGGGTGCCGATGTTTGCGTTGATGTTGTTTTGTGTAGCGGTGATCGTGTTTGTGACTATTTATATTTTAGTCGCACGCCATCCCAAATTGGGTGCCAGATTAGAAAAGATTTTTGTGGGGATACTTTTTTTTACCATGACTGGTGGATCAGGTATCATGGCCATGCCCTTTACCAAACTCCATCCTAACGTTTTCTACAATTTAAAAACTACACCCCCAACAATGATTGCTCAAAGTGCCATTTATGGAGCCATGATATTAATTCTTTTTCCCCGCTTAACTAAAACTACCCAAAAAATAGTTTCTATATCCATTAAATGGATAGCAGGAGACATTTTTTTAGGTTTATTTTTATTGCTCATGACTTTATCGGGCTTGTGGTCACAAACTCCTGAAATTACTTTTAGGGCTATTTTTGCGATGTGGGCCATAACACTGGTTTCTATTTATGTAGGGAAAGTGTATAGTTGGTTAGAAATTTATGGATTATTGAGATGGCTAACTGGTTTATTAGCTTTATGGTTACTTGTGAAAACAAATGCAGCGCCGGACGGTTGTTGGACAGGAGTTTTAGGTCATAAAAACCCTTTTTCTTTTCAAATGGCTAATACAGCTTCTTTATGGATTTTATATGCTTTTAAGGAGCGTAAGTATCGATATTTCTCATTATTTATTATTTTAATAGCTTTAGTAGGATTGCAAAAAGGTTGTAGTGGTGCTAGTCGGATTTTGACAGTAGTATTGATCAGTTTGTGGAGTTATTTAGCACTCTTAAAAAAATTACCTGTCAAATGGGCTTTTGTCTGCTTTATCTTATTTTTGGTCGGTAGTATAGGTATAAGTATTTTGGTGTTAAATAATTTAGAGGCTATTATTGTGGATGGCTTGCAAAAAGATATGACTTTAACCGGTAGAACCGATTTTTGGCCTTTAATTATTGATAGAGTTAATCAAAATAATCCCATATTTGGTTATGGAGTGCAAGGATTTTGGCAGTCTTGGCGTGGCATGGACAACCCCGCTTACGGAATTTTAGTAGCTAAAACGGGTTTTGTGCCACCCCACTCTCACAATGGTTTTCTTGAAATACTTTGCGAACTGGGTTGGGCTGGATTATTGTTGTTTATTGGGTCATTTTTTAATAATATATTTAGAGGTATAAAGTACCTAGTTAAAGGAAGTTTTCCAGAGTCAGGTTTGCCTTTGTATTTATTAACATTTACGCTCATGACCAATTTGACAGAGGGGGGAATATTCGGGGTTGGTACTTATTGGTGTTTGTATATAGTTTTATCGGTAAAATTGAGCTTAGATAGGACAGCTAAGGATAATCCACACTGATGATGTCAGCCTTTGGTCAGGCTTATTAGGAGAATCTTTAAACAGAATAGGCATCTCCCCGACTTCTTTAAGAAGTCGGGGGTTTAACACCGATCGCATTTTACGTTTAATTAAGTGGGTTCACTTAATATGACTTGCAATTGTTTCACTTTCCACCGTTACTTCCACTGGCCAAGAATTTTCCATCTCTAGTGTTTGTTTCGGCTGATAAACTGCCAAGTCGAACCAGAAAGTCGTACCCACATTAACTTCGCTAACTAAATTAATTTTAGTGTGGTGCTTGTCAATAATGTTTCTGACAATAGAAAGACCTAATCCCGTTCCTTCTAAAGTGTGTACTCGGTTTTCTACCCGGAAAAAGCGATCGAATATTGCTTGTTGGTCTTCAGGATCGATGCCAATTCCAGTATCAGAAATTTCGATCCGCACTACCGGAAAATGCTTGGCATCCGGTGACAAGTTTTGGTTGAGGGATTGACCGTCTTTGTGGGTTGGCGCTTCCGGCTCTAGCAAATACGCTCGAATGGCCACTTTGCCGCCTGACTGAGTAAATTTTAAGGCATTTCCTACTAAATTTGCAAATACTTGCAGTAACAAATCGTAATGACCTAAAGCAGGCGGCAAATACGGGTCAACTTCTTGCTCTAATTCAATGCCTTTATCCTTAGCATTTAACTGATAAGTCCGCAGGGTTTGTTCGACAGCCTGCGGGAGGTCAACAGCCTCCAAGTGATAAACTCGGCAGGATTCCAGTCGCGACAAGTCTAACACGTCGTTAACTAAACGAGTTAGTCGATCGGTTTCTCGATTGGCAATTTCTAGGAATTCCCTCCGCTCGCTTTCTAGAAGGTCTTCTCCGTACTCGTGGAGAGTCTCGATAAAAGATTTGATATTAAATAAAGGTGTTCTCAATTCGTGAGAAACATTGCTGATAAAATTGCTTTTAGCCTCATTGAGTTCTACTTCCCGAGTGATGTCCTGCACTGTCATTGCAATGCCTTTGAGACTTTCTCGGTAATTTCCGGAACCTTGATGCTTGGAGGTTTGCTCGTAGAAAGTACACTCTACAGCTACCGGGCGTTGTGGTTCGGTACAGGTATCTTCCTCATGGCGGATGCAGCTTTTGCACAGCGGTTCGGCCCCGGGCGCTTTGTGCAGAATGACTGTAGTTAAAACAATCCGAATTGTACGGTTAACTGGTTCGCTCATAGAGATGCGAAATTCGCCGCCTTCGCGATCGCCTGCAGCTATTTCCTGCAAAGGTCTCGCCAACTCCTGCTGCACTTCCGAAGGCAAAATGTTCAGAACATTTACTCCGAGCGCTTTTTTGCCTTGCCACCCAAAAATCCGCATCCCCGTCGGATTAACTAAAATAACCTGCAAATTTGCGTCTAATAAAAGCGCGCCATCAGCAATCGTTGAAACCAAAGTTTCTAACTTAGCTTTTTCCGCTGTCAGCTCTTCAATATTTTGTTCTTCATAACTTTCTAGTTTCTGAGCCATTTCATTAAAACTGCCGATCAACTCGCCCAATTCTCCGCCTAAAGGCAGGTCAACTCGCTGCTTAAAATTGCCGCTGGCAATGTTTTTGACCCCAAAGACTAATTGTTTGATCGGCTGAGTAATTGTCAGGGCATTAAAGACAGCTCCCAAAATTACCATCACCCAAATAGTGACAAATACTGCTAAAGTGACATCCCTAGTAAGATTTGAAGAGATAACTGCTGCGGGATTTGGGTTAATGCCGATCGCCAAAACTCCCAAATATCTGTCTTCATGAATTAACGGCACAAATACATCGGTAACTTCTCCATCTGGCGTCAAATGCTGCCGCACCAAAGGCAAAGAAGTTAAATTTCTCGCCTCAATATCGGCGAGAAAATTATCGGGAAGTTTGATCTGGCGGCGCAGCGTCAGGGAAGTTTCCACCTCGGATTCCGAAAAGGGTATGCCCAGGAAAATATCCCCCGCTTCGTCTGCGTAAAGCATATAGCGGACGCTGGAAGTGCTGCTGTAAAATTGGCGGGAAAAGCGGGCTACTTCGGAGCGATCGTTTTTGGCAATCAGCGGCGCCACATTTGCCGCCAACAGCAGACCGAGGTCGCGGCCGTAGCGAGTATCGTTAAGTCGGGCGTCTTGCTGGATAGTATTGACGGCCCAGAATGTCAGGCCGCTCATAATTAACGACACTACGAGGGTAGCAGCGGCCATCAGGCGGGTCTGGAGGGTAAAATCCGACCACCAGCGGGCAATAATTTCTCCGATTTTGTTTAGTATGGCCAGCATTTCACCTGTTCACCAGTTCAATATTAAAAGCAAGATCAATTCAGTTGGCTCCCGATCGAATTTTCTGCAGCGACTTGTCCGCTACCGCCACCGCAGAGATACCAAACTTCATTGTTACATTTCTACATTGAGATTGCTTGGCTTTGGGATGGCGGCCGATGTCGCAGTTCCTAATTTTTATCGCCCAGAGCTCGGCGACCGATGTCCCGACGGCAGTAGACGCCTTCAAATTGGATGCAATCAACTGCTGCATAAGCTTTGGAGATAGCTTGTTCCAAAGTTTCTCCCGTCGCAGTGACGCCCAAAACCCGGCCGCCGTCGCTCACCAACTGCTGCTGCTTCAACTGAGTGCCGGCGTGAAACACTTCTGCTCCTTTGGCTTCAGCTTCCTCGATACCTGTAATAACTTTGCCTTTTTGATAACTCCCAGGATAGCCCCCAGAAGCCAAAACTACGCAAACAGAGGCCCCCGACTTCCAGCGAATAGAATATTCACCGAGACGCTGCTGACAGCAGGCGAGCACCAAATCTTCCAAAGGAGTTTCCAGCAGTGACAAAACCGCTTGAGTTTCGGGATCTCCGAAACGGCAGTTGAATTCTAAGACTTTGGGTTCTCCGTCGGGGGTAATCATTAAACCTGCGTAGAGCACACCCCGGTAGTCGATTTTGCGTTTTTGCAGTGCTGCGAGGGTGGGTTCGAGAATTTCTTCTTGAATCCTTTCCATGAGTTCCGGGGTGACAATGGGCGCTGGGGCGTAGGCTCCCATACCGCCGGTGTTGGCTCCCTGGTCGCCTTCGCCGATAGCTTTGTGGTCTTGGGCCGGCAGCAACGGTTCCACTGTGATGCCGTCGGTGAGGGCGAGAATCGAGACTTCTTGACCTGTTAAGAATTCTTCGACGACGACTCGGAGGTTGTCGGTGCCGAATTCGCCTCGGAAAATGGTGTTGATGGCGCTGTGAGCCATTTTGACGGTGGTGGCAACGGTGACTCCTTTGCCTGATGCGAGTCCGTCTGCTTTGATGACTATTGGGGTTCCTTGTTCCAGAACGTATGCTTTGGCTGCTTCTGCGTCTGTAAATACGGCAGCTTTAGGTGTGGGGATGCCTGCTTGGAGCATCAATTCTTTGGCCCAGGATTTGCTGGATTCAATTTGGGCACCGGCTTTGGTGGGCCCGAAAATCATGAGTTTTTTCTGTTGGAAATAGTCGGCGATGCCTAGCGATAGGGGCAATTCGGGGCCGACGATGACTAATCCGATGTTGTTGACCATCACAAAGCGTTCGATGCCTTGGAAGTCGTCGATGTTGAGCGACAGATTTTGACAGCCTGGGGTCGTAGCTGTGCCGCCGTTGCCCGGTACGCAGAATACTTGTTTAATCCGCGTAGATTCTAGCAGTTTTTTTGCGATGGCGTGTTCGCGCCCTCCGTTTCCCACAACTAAAACTTTCACAGTATCCTCACCTATAAATTTTGTTTCCTGAATGTCTGATTTTCAGTGTTGGCATCTGTCTATCTGCTTTTTGCAGTGCTGTCAATTATGCCATGCTTGGCGCTAGGGAATTGCTAGATGTGGCACTTTTCTGGAGGAGCGGGCTTCGACCGCTGTTTCTCAATGGCTGGGAACGTGCAATAATTAAAGACTTTAGCTGCCCAATTTTTATGGGTTCTGCCTCGATTTAATCCTGCAATTAAAACTCTTTTCTGGCTTTTAACTCTTCAATTACTGCAATAGAGCCAGGGCCAAATAGCGATAAGATAGGCAGGTTGACTCTGCGAATTTTTACTCACATGAAATCAAATCAAACCGCTGCGAGTTCGTCTGCCCAATTTAAGCGGGTGGGCGTTGTCGGCGGCGGCCAGCTAGCTTCGATGATGGGGGATGCTGCTAGGGCGCTAGGTATTGAATTGGTAGTACAAACTCCCCACGCTACTGATCCGGCAGTTTCTGTTGCTGCTGGTGTTGTTTTGGCTGCTGTTGATGATGTTTTGGCTACGGCTCAATTGGCGGCTGGCTGCGATGTTATTACTTTTGAAAATGAGTTTGTGGATTTGGATGGTTTGCGGCCGCTAGAACAGCAAGGTGTGTTATTTCAGCCGAGTTTGTCGTCGCTTTCTCCTTTGTTGGACAAGTACGTTCAGCGCTGTTATTTACAAGGTTTGGGTTTGCCAACTCCGAGGTTTTGGGAATGGGATTGCAGCGCGGATTTGCCCCCAGAATTGTTTAAGGCGGTGGCGATCGACTTTCCGGCAATTTCTGTTTCAGACAGCGTGCAGATGGAAGGAGACTCGGATGCTGGATCGATCGACTTTCCCTTTGTCGTCAAAGTTCGCCGCCACGGTTATGACGGCCAAGGTACTTTTATTGTTAACGATCGGGGGAGTTTGGAGTCAATTCGTGCTAAACTCCAAGGTCACTCTTTGCTAGTGGAAGAGTTTGTGCCGTTCGATCGCGAATTGGCAGTGATTGCGGCTCGATCGGCTAGTGGGGAAATTGCGATTTATCCGATAGTGGAAACTCAGCAGCAAAATCAGGTTTGTCATCTGGTGATTGCGCCCGCTGATATTAGTTTAGATGTGAAAACTGAAGCGTGCGCGATCGCCCGCACTCTCCTCAACAGTTTGCAAGCTGTCGGCGTATTCGGCATTGAATTATTTTTAACCGCCGATAATAAGCTGTTAGTCAATGAAATTGCACCCCGCACTCACAACTCGGGACATTTTACCATTGATGCCTGCGAAACTTCACAATTTGAACAGCATTTGCGCGCAGTTTGTCAACTGCCCTTAGGCAATTCGGATATGAAATGTGCAGGCGCTGTCATGGTAAATTTGCTAGGCTACGAGTCGGCCCAGTCCGATTATTTAGCAAAAAGAAAACAACTGGCACAAATTAGCGGTGCTTTTGTACATTGGTATGGTAAAGAAGTATCGCGTCCCGGCCGCAAACTCGGTCACGTTACAGTTGTGCTCGACGCGGACTTGGTGGCTCAGGGGCGATGGTCAGCAGAGGATCTCGCTCAAACCGTAGAATCCATCTGGTATGCAAGTTAAATTGCTCGAAGGTTGCCAAAATCTGGTTAGTTGGTATATATTAAATAAAGGTTCTACTGCGACGTTGGTGACTGCCAATAATGTTTTTTTGATCTATAACTCTTAACTCTCGGGAATCAAGATGTTTGGACAGCAGTAAACTGGGCTTGTACCCAGAAACTTTAAGTCCGAGCCAACGGTACCCACCTGGTAAAATACCAGGTCAAAAGCTGAGGTAAGACGGCGTTGCGGGGAACCATTAAAATTGTAATTGAGATAGGCGCTGTGAAATATGGCTAGCCTATTTTTTTTTGAGATAAACGCCTTTACTCATACTACATCTTCAAGTTGTGCCTAAACTCCTCTACGCAGGGCTATTTCATTCTAAATAATGCCTTAGCAATGAGATCGTTGTCGGTGGCATCGGAAGGAATAATAGAATAGAGCCCACAGTCAACACTTAACAATCATTCACTTTTTCGACTGAGAGTCACTCGTCAAGCAATCATGAGGAGTGCAACCGGAATTGACATGACTTGTCGATCGCGCCTGAGATAAAAATAAAGCGATAAGTTAAATTGACGACGGTAGATCGTGCCATATTTCCAGCGGTACTGGCCGCAACCTTCCCGCTACTTCTACACTCGGCCAATTCGGATCAAAAGTCAAATTTTCCAACGTTCCATCGCTGTGAATTAAAAACGTATCCTCAATTTTTGCCCCCGACAAACTGGGATTCCAAGCCACAGCCATATTTTCTGCCAAAATATCTGAAGTAGCCGGATTCGCCACAATTTCCCGCGCCAAATATCCGGTAGTTCCGCCTTGATGGTGTTCCGCAATTGCTTGAGGATATCCGTGCTCTTCGTAAGCAGTTTTAAGCGTATCATAAACCGCATTCAGCGTTACTCCAGACCGACACAAATTTAGCGCCGCTGCTTCAATTTCCCTGACTTGTCGGTGCAACTCTGAATACTTTTCCCCAAGAAAATCGAAACAGACAAATCTGGTTAAATTTGCATACAAACCCCATCCCCGGGCGCAAAATACTAACATTGCTTGTCGTCCAATTTGTTCGGCGGTAGCTGTGGCGTGGCGGTACATTGGTAAACGCCTTTCTCCAGCAACTAATGTCAGGGCTGGATGCAAACCTCTCGCCCACAAAGCCTCTGCACCGGCTCCCGCTAGCTGATATTCTGTCCATGTTGGTTTGGCTGCAGAAAGTACCTCTGTCATCGCTTCGCTGGCTAAACGCCCGACTCGCCGATATCGCTCTAATTCGCTTAACATCATTGTCTGTTTGCGAGACTGTAAAGATGCGATTATTGGCGTTTCTTTGGGATAGATTGGCCGATCGCTCATGACGTTACCGTCACCAGTAATTTCTTTGACGAAAGCTTCGCGCTGTGCAACATCAGCCCAAGGATAGATGTGCATTTGAAAGTTGGCTGGCAATTCCTCGTCTTGCAAGCGTTGAGCTTCGATTTCATCGGTGAGAACCCAAGCGTTTTCGGCAGTAATTAATATTTCTGCAACTCCGGTTTCTGCCGTTAGCAATACTGTATGGGAACCGCCGGCTGTGGCCCAGGCAAACCAGTCAGTGCCTCGCAAGCGAAGGGCGATCGCTCCTGTTTCGGTTAAGGCTTTGCGGATGAATTCGAGTTTTATCTCGACTTCTTTGTTGAAGGAGTTTATCATATATTGACCCAAAATCTAAAATCTAAAATCTAAGATAGATTGACCGATACGGCTTGCAATTCTTTAGCTTTTTCTTCGGGTAAAGCGTCGTTGGCAAACATTCCGGCGGCGAGTTCGGTTCCTGCTAGGTATTTTAGCCGTTCGCTCGATCTATAGGGCGGATAAAATTGGGCGTGCAAATGCGCTTCTGGATGGGGTTTCCCGTCTGTGGGTCCTTGAAACCAAGCCATCAAATAAGGGAACGGGCGATGCCACAAACCGTCATATTTGAGGGTGACTGTTTTTAAGGCCTTAGCGAGTGATTGACGCTGTTTTTCCGTCAAATCGATAAATGTAGCAGCGGGGGCGATCGGGGCAATCCACACTTCGTAAGGGTAGCGGGCACAAGCGGGGACAAAGGCGATCGCCTCTTCATCTAAATAAATAATTCGCTGTTTGTCGGAAATCTCTTTTTGAATCAAATCTTGCAGCAAACCGCTACTGTTTTTTTGATAATAAACCGATTGACATTCTAACATCCGTGCCGGCACCGGTGGCACGAACGGATAAGCGTAAATTTGACCGTGGGGATGGTGCAAAGTTACTCCGACTTCGACGCCGCGATTTTCAAAGGGCAAGACGTATTGAATTTCGGGATTGCTGCCAATAACTGAAGTGCGATCAGCCCATACTTCTAACAGCAATTCCAAGTGAGATAACTCCAAAGAACCCAAAGAAGCTAGCGGATCTTGAGTGAAAACAACGACTTCGCAAATGCCCTTGGCGGGCAAAGTTTCGACAATATTTGCAGGTGCATTTTTTGCTTGTACAGTCATCGAGGGAAAGCGGTTGTCAAAAACTGCTACATCGTACTCTCCCGGCGGCAATTCTGTCGGAAACTTAGGATTAATTGTAGCTGCCAGCGGGTTGTATTCCGGCGGCGGCATGAAAGTTCTTCCCTGACGGTGGCTGGCGTATGCTACCCATTCCCCCCGCAAAGGATGCCAGCGAAAGTGGGGGTTTGCCTCTACTGGTTCATTGCTGGGACTTACGGCCGCGATACCTTCTGGGATTGGGTAGCGACTGTACAGTGTGAGTGGGCGGCCGTCTGGTTTTAGCAATGTTTGGGCGTACATTTTTTGTAGGGGCGGGCGATCGCGTTTAATATATGTTAGGAGTATAACTTCGTGCTTTGAGCATCCGCCCCTACCTAAAGTCGCAAATTATTTTAACAAGTTTACTTTGCAGTACCAACGTCAGCCGACCGTCCGCAAGTCCCCCAGGGGTGGAAACCCACGGGGTTTTTAGCTAAAGAGCTCGCTATGAGGACTAATAGACCTCTTGCGAAAGTGCGATCGCTTTGGTAAAACAAAAGAAAAAATTAGCTTAATAATATGAATTACGAACAATTACAAAAGTTAACCCCCAAAGGCTTTAAACGCTACTGTGGAGTAAATCAAGAGACATTCAAAGAGATGGTAAAAATAGTCAAAGCGGAAAAAATATTTCAAAAAAGATTAGGAAGACCAAGTAAATTGTGCGTAGAAGACCAAATATTAATGACATTATCCTATTTGCGACAATATCCTATTTTTATCTGGGAATTAAATGGGGTATTAATGAATCAAGTGCTTATAAAATTGTAATTAGAACTAAGAAAGTTTTAATCCAATCAGGTTTATTTAATTTACCTGGTAAAAAAACCTTTGTCTAAGTCAAAATGAGATAGAAAGTGTAGCGGTAGATGTGTCAGAGCATGAAATAGAGCGTCCCCAAAAAAAGCAAAAGAAATATTATAGTGGCAAGCAAAAATATCATACAATAAAATCGCAAGTTTTAGCCAACAAAAAAACTGGAGAAATAATATGTACAGCTTTTAGTAAAGGGAAAACGCATGATTTTAGTTTGTTTAAAAAAAGCAAAGTTCGGATGAATAAAGAACTTGAATTTTTAGGTGATAAAGGTTATCAAGGAATTAAAAAGATTCATACTAATAGTAGAACACCGCTCAAAAAAATCAAAAACAAAAAACTGAGTCCAGCCGAAAAACTTTGCAATCGGCAACTAGCAAAAGACAGAATTATTATTGAAAACATACATCGAACTTTAAATATATTTAGAATACTTTCCTCAAGGTATCGGAATCGAAGAAAACGCTTCGGATTAAGATTTAATTTGATCGCTGGTATTTATAATTATGAACTTTCTTGGAAGACAAACTAGCGATCTCCTAAGACTTTCGCAAGAGGTCTATTGTCCTGGTTGGAAGGTAGCGATCGCCCGTGTTTGGTTGACAACGTGCCAGCAGTTGTGCTAAATTTGGCATGAGGCGAAGTTGGAACGAATTATAGATAGGGTTTGAGTAGCAATGGATACTGTTGGCGAAAGTATTACAAACAGACAAACAAAAGTGTTACAACTAAAAGCCGCCACAACAGATTGAAGGTTTGAGCCTTTCGTAATACGTGAAAATACAAATATGTATTACATTCGCCAACAGTATCAGCGACTACACAGGGTGGTTAATCTAATAATGATTCGATTCACTACTATTAGAGTTAATTAAGGAAATTGATGCAACCGCCTAGTAATTTGCCCACTCCTAAGAAAATTATTTATCTAGACTATTTGCGCCTATTCGCTTGTTTAGGAGTTTTTGCCTGCCACTTGTGGGTAGGAGGAATTTTACCTAATGCAAGCAATGTTACTAAAAACCTGAGCAATCTAGCTGATGAATGTCTAGGCATTAAAGGTGACTCTTTGTATCGATGTGGTTTTGACAGCCTTTTTCTGTTTCCTAGTAATAGCGGGGATCACCTCTTATTTAACTTTTTTAACTTTGTATTTGGACTAGGTTATCAAGCAGTTCATCTTTTTTTCATTCTAAGCGGTTTCGGATTAACCCTCTCCGCGCTTCTTGTGGAAAAGAAGACTGATAGCATCCGTTGGTTTGGTTTTATTAAGAAAAGATTCATCAGGTTATATCCATCATATTGGCTCATTTTAGCAATTTATCTTCTCCTAAACTTCTTTGAGTATTCCAGCTTTCTAGGATTACTTAAAACCTATGTAAAAGGTGCCATATTTCTTGATGTTATTCCTGCAACCTGGTACATCCCTATTCTTTTGCAACTTTACTTACTCTTTCCATTCCTCTTCTATTTTCTTAAAAAGCTATCTATAAAAAACTTTTTACTTCTTAGCCTACTGGTTAAAACAGTGAGCAGCGCAATTATTATCACTACATCGTTACTGGCGTTTGATAAAATTTTAGGGTTTGGCTATGGAGGACTTGCCCCTGGAGGAATTGCTTTAACTAGATTGTTTGAGTTTTGTTTTGGAATGGCGATCGCAAAACACTGGTTTACTCATGAACGTTCTGTTGATGCGTTTACCGTATTTCAAAAACCTAAGGCAATCATCTTGGGAATTTTCCTAGAATGTTTAGGCATTTTTCTTTCTTTGAAGTACACTGCAATACACTTTAGAGATCATGATCTCCCTGTCGGTCTCTTTATCTCTGATGCCTTTATAGGCATTGGAATTTTTATTATTTCTCTAAACCTCGTATTTCTAGTTGATGGTTTGTTAAAGAGCAAGAGTAAGGCGTGGCTTGATTTAATCAGTAATGGAACTTACGAAGCATACCTAGTCCACAGCATAGTATTAAGCTATTTCCTAACTTTATTGATTAAGCCTTCACTGCAATTTTTAAGCTCCACCGCCAGCTATCTCATAGTCTGCCTTTTATATTTGATAATTCTTCTAATCTTTTCCTCCCTAACTTTGTCTCTAGGTTGTTGGCTATTTAACCTCAAATCATATCTACT
Source organism: Microcoleus sp. B3-A4 (assembly GCF_036705385.1). Lineage (NCBI taxonomy): Bacteria > Bacillati > Cyanobacteriota > Cyanophyceae > Oscillatoriales > Microcoleaceae > Microcoleus > Microcoleus sp. B3-A4. The sequence goes on from NZ_JAUBUI010000107.1 coordinate 16,512, forward strand.
TCAAAAGTGGTCTTTGCTATTTAATTCCTAGTTGTTGTAGACCGCAATCATAATCGTTTGGAACCACAGTCAAGTTTTTTTGAGACCACATTAGACCTCTTGCGAAAGTGCGCGCGTTCTAGGTAAAATAAAAGAAATAATTAGCTCCCATAAGATGAATTACGAACAAGTACAAAAGTCAGGGTAAGAGCATCTCAATCAAGCTTTACAAAAGGAGTTGATAACAGTCATCATATAATCATTATTCATAGAAGCCTGTTTAATTTTTTGACGAAGACTACGCTGCAAGGTTTTCTCCTGATTAAGAGCGTTAAGTGCTATCCGTCTCAGGATGGCAAAATTACGAGGACTATGACCTGAACGAATCCGACATTTATCCTCATGGAACGTGACATCTAAAGTCCAATGAACTTGGTTTTCAATCGTCCAATGTTGACGAATGGCACGACCAA
>NZ_JAUBUI010000108.1:0-16814 GCF_036705385.1 Microcoleus sp. B3-A4
CAGAGGTACTGGAATAAAAATGAATCCTCCTGTTTTTAATATCTTAAAGCCTCCCAAGCCTTAAGTAAACCGTATTGATCTATAAATACCAGGTTTTATAGATATATATTTTTCACTTTTTCCCAGTATTCTCCTCTTAATTTTTGCACCGGGTCTGTCGCCGCTTGACTGCTTCGTAGGGTCTTTTTTTTTGTTAGTCCCAGCCTTTTTAATTCTCGGCACATGGTACTAGGAGTTATCCATTGTCCGTAAAAATTTCCCCAGTATTCACAATATTCTGACAACGATGCTCTCTGAATATTTTTCTACCAGTTGATGAAAGTGAGTTGAATATCCATTCAACTTACTTTAGAGACTTCCAACTTGACGAAGTGGTTGGATATATCATGTAAGTTGGTAGGGCTTTAATAGTCGTTCAACAATTATATTTGCTGACATCAAATCTGGTCCCTAGTTGTCTAAATGATGTGTTACCCTGCACGCACAGCTTTGACCACTTTTCTCGAAATTCGATCGGTAATGGTTTCATTACTGCTATTAACATACTATTTTTAAGTGTACTATATTTACCTGCAATCTGCTGTAGCTTTACATCTATAGAAATCCTCAATCATTTATGAAGTGGGAGCATCTCATTTTTGTAAAAACACTTCTTCTGGCTCCTTGCTTCTTCCTCTTTCCTTCTGCCTTCTGCTCCTGCCTCCTGCCTCCCAACTCGAATTTCTAGCTTGGCTGCTTTCATTGAGATGCTCCCTGTGAATTTCTTAATCCCTCAGAGCGGCTTCGGGAGGGTTGGGGTGGGGTAAAAAATTTACGACTCTTGCAAGGATTGCTATATGAGTCGATTTTTGCTTGTGGAGCGGATTTTTTTTTACTCTATCATTATCCCCAAATCCCCGACTGCTTAAACACATCGGGATAAGAGAGCGCGATCGCATTTGACGTTTGATTAGGTTGACTTAAATGCCAAGTCATTCTCGCTAATCCCAATTGCCGTGCGATCGAGAATCGCATTTGACTGATAGTCTTCTAAAGAGGCGATCGCCCAACCACTTGAACTCAGTTTTAATACCACAGAGATAAGTTTATTGTCAACTGTTTATAGGCCGAAAATTGATTTTATTGAATTTTCCTTCTTCCTCAAATCCGTTACATCCGGTACAGTGCTTTGTTGCCGAACTGCCTTACGCCATAAATTTTGGGATACTTAACAGCCTCATAAGAAATTTTATAAAGATTTACAAAAGAAACGTGTCAGAATGGAAACAATAAGGTAATGGGTAACAGACAAGGAGGCACTGATGGTAGCGCTGACTGAACGAGTCCAACGCAGATTGACGGTGGAAAAAGTCGAAATTGCCTCTGATACAACGGCAATTCGATGCCTGGACTGGGAGAGAGACCGCTTTGACATCGAATTCGGGCTCAAAAACGGTACAACTTACAACTCATTCATCATTCGCGGTGAAAAAACCGCCCTCGTCGATACCTCGCACGAGAAGTTTCGCCAGCAATACATGGATACTCTGACGGGGGAAATTGACCCGAAAGAGATTGACTATCTAATTATCAGCCACACCGAGCCAGACCACAGCGGTTTAGTCAAAGACGTGCTGGCGCTGGCACCCCAAGCAATTGTCGTGGGGGCGAAAGTAGCAATTCAATTTTTAGAAAACCTTGTACACCAACCATTTGAGCGATTGGTAGTAAAAAACGGGGACAAACTAGATTTAGGAAACGGCCACATTATCGAATTCGTATCGGCGCCGAACTTGCACTGGCCCGATACTATTTTCAGCTACGACAGCAAAACTCAAGTGCTGTTCACCTGCGATGCTTTCGGGATGCACTACTGTTCCGACAGCACCTTCGATGACGATTTAGCAGCAGTTGAGGAAGATTATCACTTTTATTATGAGTGTTTGATGGCTCCCAATGCTCGATCGGTACTCGCTGCGATGAAGCGGATGGCAGAATTGGGAGAAATCGGTACAATTGCGACCGGTCACGGGCCCCTGCTGCGGCACAATGTAGTTGAACTAACCGGACGCTACAAAAAGTGGAGCCAAGCGCAAGCTAAGGCAGAAACGACTGTAGCGGTATTTTACACTTCAGACTACGGATTTAGCGATCGGCTCAGCCAGGCGATCGCCCACGGTATCACCAAAACCGGTGTCGCCGTGGAAATGATGGACTTGAGAATCGCCGACTTACAAGAAGTTGCGGAACTTGTCGGTAATGCTGCCGGTATCGTAATTTGTTCGCCGCCGAGTAGCGGTACTGCTGCTGCGAATGCCGAAGCTGCCATCAACACAATTTTAGTTGCGGCTAACAACAAACAATCTTTCGGTTTGTGCGAATCCGGCGGCGGCGATGACGTATCTATTTACCCGCTGCGAAACAAGTTCAAAGAGTTGGGTTTAAAAGAAGCATTTCCCAACATTTTAATTAAAGAATCACCGACAGAAGCGAGTTATCAACTTTGCGACGAAGCCGGCACCGACTTGGGACAGTGGCTGACGCGGGACAAAGCAGTCAAACAGATGAAATCCCTCGACAGCGACCTCGATAAAGCTTTGGGACGGATCAGCGGCGGACTGTACATCATCACCGCCCAAAAAGGTGATGTTAGCGGTGCGATGCTAGCTTCTTGGGTAACGCAGGCAAGTTTTAAACCGCTGGGTTTAACAATAGCAGTTGCGAAGGATCGGGCGATCGAATCGATGATGCACGCGGGAGATAAATTTGTTCTCAACGTGCTGGAAGAAGGCAATTATCAAACCTTGATGAGGCACTTTTTAAAGCGTTTTGCTCCTGGTGCCGATCGATTTGCGGGAGTTAAAACTCAACCAGCAACCAACGGTTCTCCCATTCTGACTGATGCTTTGGCTTACATGGAATGCGAAGTAGTGAGCCGGATGGAACTTTCGGATCATCATATCGTATATGCGATCGTCGATAGCGGTCGCGTATCCAATCCCGATGCACTGCCTGCAGTTCACCACCGAAAAGTCGGAAATCACTATTAGGAAGGAAATTCGGGTGCTTATGCGGCACCTTACCTACGCAAAAACTCTCAACGTAGGGTGCTTATGGCGAACCTTACCGGCAGCTAAACTTACGGTGCGCCATAAGCCTTTTCTTACCTTTTGCTTTTCCATTTTCACTCTGAGGAATTGCCAATGCCTGCCAATCTTTTAGAAGACCGAGATTACACAATTATTATTGCCAGAAGCGATGCCAGCAGAGACCCTCACCATCCTTGGTACGAGGAGTGGGTAGAAGCACAGGCATCTCTGATTGACTTAGCAAAAAAATGTCAGGAATTTGACAGCGACGGCATCACTCTTTACGAAGCTTCTACTCCTATGTGGAAGTATAAAAATTCCAATGTTGCCCGGTTAGCTGAAATTTTGCAGCGACAAAATACAGAACCGGATTCAGAAAACCCCACTACAATTCATTTGGAAGAAGCTCTGAAAGCAAGTTTTAGCGATTATTTCGCAAACAAAACAGATGGCAAAGGGAACAAAGGAGCAATAATTGTTGCAGTCCTAGATCAAAAACCCGAAAATACCGCTGCTGTTGCCGAAATAATTGTAAGTGCAGCAAATAAAATAGATAAAGACGAAGAAATTGGAGTGAGCTTTATCCAAATTGGGGATGATTTGAAAACCAGGGAATTTCTGACTGACCTGGATACCAATTTACAGGGCCGAGGGGCAAGGTTTGACATTGTAGATACCAAGTTTTGGCACGAAATCAAAAGAAGTTCTGTAGTTCAGTTTCTCATAGGTGCAATTAATGACTAACACTTTGACTCCTAGACTCGCATCTGATGTCAAACCCCGCGACGTGCAGTTTATCCCGATCGCCCTCGATACTTTTATTGTGCGATCGCGCACTTGGGATCGACTCAAATTTGAAGTCGAGTATTCGCTGCAAAAGGGTACGACAGCCAATAGCTATATTATTCAAGCTGACAAAACTGCTTTGTTCGACCCGCCGGGGGAATCTTTTACTCAAAATTACCTGGAATTTTTGCAGAAACGGGTGGACTTGACAAAGCTGGATTACATAATTTTGGGGCATTTCAATGCTAACAGAGCAACCACGATTAAAGCTCTGTTAGAATTAGCTCCTCAAGTAGCTTTGGTGTGCACGAATCCCGCCGCAATTAGTTTACGAGCCGCTTTCCCCGACCAAGAATTAAACATTTTGATCGTTCGGGGAGAAGAAACTCTCAACTTAGGAAAAGGTCACGCCTTAAAATTCATCGCGACTCCAACTCCCCGTTGGCCTGATGAACTTTGCACCTACGATCCGCACACTCGAATCGTGTTCACGGACAAACTATTTGGAGCTCACGTTTGCGGCGATCAAGTATTCGATGAAGGGTGGAGCGTTTACAGCGAAGATCGGCGCTATTATTACGATTCCCTGCACGCATCTCAGGCAAAACAAGTGCTGGCCGCAATGGATAAATTCGCCGATTTACCCGCAGCATTTTATGCTCCCGGTCACGGCCCGATCGTCCGTTACGGCCTTAATGAACTGAGTAATTTGTATCGGGAATGGAGCCAGCAACAAAATTCCAAAGACTTGACAGTTGCTTTGATTTATGCTTCGGCTTACGGAAATACGGCTACTTTAGCCCAAGCGATCGCCAAAGGAATTACGAAAGCCGGCGTTGCAGTGGAAAGTATTAACTGCGAATTTGCCGAACCGGGAGAAATTAAAGAGGCGATCGAAAAATGCGCGGGATTTATCATCGGAACCCCGACGCTAGCAGGACACGCTCCGACGCAAATTCAAACTGCTTTGGGAATAGTTTTATCTACCGCAACTAAGAGCAAATTAGCGGGGGTTTTCGGTTCTTTTGGCTGGAGTGGAGAGGCGATCGACTTAGTGGAAAACAAGCTGAAAGATGCTGGCTATCGAATTGGATTTGAGCCGATTCGAGCCAAATTTAAGCCAACGGCGGCGACGATTCACGAGTGCACAGAAGCGGGAACGGATTTTGCTCAAGCTTTGATTCGATCGCAAAAATTGCGGGCACCGAAACCGCAGTTAGCAGCAGGAAGCGATCGCACTGAACAAGCAGTAGGGAGACTCGTTGGTTCGCTGTGCGTAGTCTCGGCGAAGCGGGAGGATGTCACCAGTGCGATGCTGGCTTCCTGGGTGTCGCAAGCAACTTTTAATCCGCCCGGTGTGACGATTGCGGTGGCGAAAGATCGATCGATCGAATCTTTGATGTATGCCGGAGATAAATTTGTGCTCAACATCTTAGCAGAAGGGCGACAGTTGCGGAAGTATTTCATGAAAAACTTTGCTCCGGGAGAAGACAGATTTGCGGGAGTCGAAACAATGGAAGCTAGCAACGGCTGTCTCGTTTTGACTGATGCTCTAGCTTATCTGGAATGCAAAGTGATAAGTCGGATGGAATGTGGCGATCACTGGGTAGTTTATGCGGCGATTGACAACGGTCATTTGCTCAAAAATGACGGCGTGACAGCGGTCCACTACCGGAAATCGGGGACTCATTATTAACCTACGGCTAGGACACGGCAATGCCGTGTCCGTACAAATATATCGAAGTTTTGATCTGGGTTTATCGGCGTTCATCTGAGATTTAAATAAAACCGATTTACTTGTCCTCCGCCGTCTTTTCCGGCCACAGATAAATAGCACCAGAAACCAAAGTTAAAGCCACAGAAACCCAAAAAGCAATTAATGCGGGAAACTCCCACGCTTCAGACAGAGGAGCAATTAAAAGTGCGATCGCCACAATCTGACTCACCGTCTTCAATTTGCCCCAAATATTAGCTCCAGAAATCGTAGTTTTATTAACACGCCACCCCGCAATTGTCAACTCCCGACCCAAAATCAAAAACACTCCCCAAGCCGGGACTCGACCCAACTCAATCAACACTAAAAGCGGCGCCAGAACCAACAATTTATCCACCAAAGGATCGAGAAACTTACCCAAATCGGTAATTTGATTCAGCTTCCTAGCCAAATAGCCGTCCAGCCAATCAGTAGCCGCAGCTACCACAAAAATTGCGGTGCAAATCCAGCGGCTTTGAGCGCTTGGGTCGTACAAACCGTAGAGCAGAAAAGGCACTCCCAGCAAGCGAGAAAAAGTAATCAGATTAGGCAAATTCATAATAGATACGACTAAGGCCAACTGGAAAATCAAACAAAGGTATGTAGTTGCGCTTTAGCGCTCTTTCCTAAGCTAAGAGCGCTAAAGCGCAACTACATACATAAAATTTAACCTTATTTGTGACAGTTGGTCTTAATCCTAATAGAAAGAAGTTAGGCAACGAAACAGTTTAAGGGATTTAACGAATGTAACCTATCTCAGGAAGAAGTCAGAAGTCGCTCCTGCAATTCATTAACTGTCGATCCAGTTCTATGATATAATCTCTGCCGTAAGATTGATTTTCTAATCCTTGTACCAAATTTTTTGGCAGGTCTTGGGCAATTTCACTGCTACAGGAACCAGCAGCTAAAGCAATAGTTGCTACTGTATCGACATCTCCCGAAAAAGCAATGCAACCTTGGAGCAGTTTGCTCATACTATCATTTCGCATGACCGCAGTAATAGCTGCTCTAACACAGTCCAAACCTTTAACGCTGACTTGTCCTTGCCAAGGTATCGACCACTCACCAGGGACGTGCTTTTCTAGAAAATTTCCCAAATTCTTCTTTAAACCTAGCTGATAAATAAAATAATGGGACATCAAAGCGGCCGCTATAGCTGCTTTAATGCCATCAGGAGTGTTGTGAGTAATGGCAGCTTGAATGGTAGCATTTTCGATGACTTTTTCAATAGTAGGAAAAATGCCAATCGGCCCGGCTCGCATCGCAGATCCGCTTTTATCGCTAGCGGAGTGAATTTTTTCTAAGAATTCTTTTCCGTCTTGAACTTGTAGCAAAAAATTGTAAAATTTACCAGCATAACCAAATCGCCGATCGCGGTGAAAAGCTGCAACAAATTTGCTGGCTAAAAGTTCCGGTGTCCAAGGTTCTCGGCTGACGATAGCTTCTGCGACGGCTAAACTCATCTGCGTATCGTCCGTGTAACATCCAGGCTGGATATCGTGACGGGGATGCTTGATGTAGCCGTTGAGATTGTTGTACAATTCGATCGTCTGCGGGTCAACAAATTCAAAACCCGCACCGTAAGCGTCACCAATCGCTAATTCTATTAACATATATTTAATCAGTTTCCAACTATTTCATCCCCGCTTTGCCCTAAAATTTAAAATCCAAAAACACCCCAAAACAGTAAGTCTATTAACACGCACCGTTTTTACTCAAGACCACCCAAATTGTTTGGCAAATCAGAGTGATGTCGTAGACAACAGACCACTTGCGCTGATAGTCGAGATCCATGAGTACAATCTCGTCAAAGTCTTTAACTCCAGACCGTCCGTTGACTTGCCACTCCCCAGTCATACCGGGTTTGACATTTAAACGTTGCCAGTGAAAATCGTCATAGGCAGCAACTTCATCAGGAGTGGGCGGTCGAGTTCCCACCAAACTCATGTCGCCGACTAACACGTTCCAGAATTGAGGCAACTCGTCCAAACTCGTGCACCGCAAGAAGCGGCCGACGCGGGTAATTCGCGGGTCATTTTCATTCTTAAAAATGTGACCCTTGGCTTGGTTCCTAACTAAATGTTTGAGATTTTCTGCACCGACAACCATCGATCGAAATTTCCATATTCTGAAAAGCCGCCCTTTCAAGCCGCAGCGGACTTGACTGTAAAGCAGCGGGCCCGGATTGTCCAATAGCATCGCCACTGCCACCGGCAGCGCCACCGCAGCAGCAATTGCCAGTCCCAGCAGCGAGCCCAAAATATCGATTAACCGTTTTACCTTGCTCGTTACGGATCGGTGATGCTGTTGTTTTGATACACCGACTCTGTAAGTAAATTCTTGAAAAAATAAGGACAGGATTTCTGATAATGATGATTTCCACGAGGCACCCATGGGAAATTTCATATGATTTGTCTCAACTTTAACGATCTCTTACGTCCATCTTATTAGCCATCCCAAATCTGCAGAACCTGAAATGCTGAGCTTTGCACAATCTTTAAAAACCAATAATACTTTTATAAAGTTTCTATGTATTTTTTATAAAAACGTATAAAGTTTATGTAAACTTACGTAAATTTACAGAAAAATGTTAGTCCTGGACGCAAAAAAACCTGGTTTCGACTAGGACTCTTCCCGAAAGACAGGGAGGATTCTACTGAGAAACCAGGTTTTTTGCCGTTTAGCGATAAATATCGGTGCGAACATCCCAAGCAAGTGTTAGCGGCTCTAACAATTTTTGCTGGCTGCTAGAGGCGAGTTTGGCTAAATATTCGCGGACAACAAAGGCGTGTTCGAGATTCAAACGATAACCCCGTGAGACATCTTCAAAGAAAAGCGGCTCAGCCAAAATTGCTTCCCAATCAGGATTTTGTCTCGACTCCTCGGCCAACAGCATGAAATCTTCCTCCGCAGGCACAAGTCCCGCCGGCAAATTTCCTTCCAAAATCCGCAAAATCCGGGGTTCGCAGGTGCGGGTATTCACGCCCTGATGTTCCAACAACTGCAAAATTTCCTGAAAGCTCAAAGTTTCCTCACCCAAAACCTGCATTAATTCCCACAGCAGAAAAAAGTCGCTGTACTGCTGCTGCGACACATCCAAAATGTGAGGATATAGAGCCAAACTCGCCAACCCGCAGGCAACTCGACCAAATTTTTGGGAAAAATTTGTACTTTGAGATACCGAATTTAATGCAGAATTGGGAATCTCAAAAATATCTCGATCGACCTGCAATTCGTGGTCTTGAACCACGATCGCATTCGGCAGCTTCTGCCGCAACCAGCGGGCGATCGCAGGCCAAGCACCCATACCCCCTGCACAAATTGCCTGATTAATCCCCGCCGGCGACATTCCCGCCCGGCTGAGCAAAGCATTCAATTCCCGGTTCAACTGCTGCACAAAAGGCACTAAAACCAGACTTTCCAAATCTTTGCGCTTCACATCCCAATGCTGCTGGTCAATATCCAAAGCAAAACTTTTTTGATGTTGCAAAATAACTTTTATTTGCCTTGCCGCTTCTAACAATTGCAGGCCAAAAGCAGAACCTTGTAACCGCTGCTGCAATTGATAGCGGCTCGGCAAATCTGGATGCCCCGGACGCGGCAAATCGATCGACATTCCCCACGTTTCATTTTTAGCCAACAACTGACAGATAATATCCTGATCGAAAGCATCGCCAGCAAAACCAAAACTCTGGCAAGTAAAATCAGCACGAGTTAAATCTTGAAGATTGGACGGCAACTCCACTAAAGCTAATTCCACCGTCGCCGCCCCCGCATTCAAAATCAAAGTTCCCCCGCTAAAAGATGAAGCATTAACACTCAGCGGTGCAGCTTCTTCGCCGCCCTTAGCAGAATCCACGGCTGACGACGGCACTTCTGTGCCATTTTTTACAGGAGTTACAGCAGCAAGCAAAGTGGCGATCGCATCTTCCACCACAAAAATTTGCGAATCAGAAGCCACCAGAGACGCGCCCAAAACCGCCTCCCGCAGATTAAACATATAAACATCCGACCAGCCGGCAGGAGTCCCCAAAATTACACCCTGCAAGTCTAAAAGCGCCGCATCGAGAGTTTCTGGCGTTAGTCCTGAAGCCCTACAGATTAAATTGGAAACTGGCAATCCTGCAAAAATCGCCCTTGGTGCAGAATCCAAAACTTCCCCCGATCCGTCAAATTTTTGTCCCCGCAAACTCGGATTCAAAGTAGCCAGCAGTGCCCGCACAGCTTGTAGCGGCAAGGCGATCGAAAAAGCCTGCAAGGGCGACCACTGCAATAGCGGTTCGTACATCCCAGCAGCCTCCCGCTGATAAGGAATGCCCACCTTTAAAGGCAATTTAAAATTTTCCACTAAAAATTCTCCTGCAGCCAAAGCCTGGGGTCGGAATCCCACCGACTTGACTGTCACCTCTGACCCTAGGCTTCCTGGGGCTGTTTCCGCCAGAACCGCAGCCGAGGGAATCCGAAAGCTGGCGTCTGCTGGGGAACCCTCAGCCTGCGATGCTTCCCAGTAAATCGGGTGCAACTGGCCACTGGTGCGATCGAGCAAAGCCGCAGACACGCCGCTGGAACCAAAATCAATGCCCAAATACCAGCTAGAATTCCGGCCTTCTCGGGATGGGGCGATCGCACCTGCAACAAAAGGAGGCGCCAACTCTTGCTGCTGTGTGGCAAACTCGCTAAACTCGGTTTTCCCCTCAACAACTCCTGCTTTACTCTCTGTCGAAATTAGATTTTTTTTTTACTTTCTGGAGGACTCGATCGCAGTTCTTTAGTTTCGGCAGTTTCTGGAGGGGGAGAATCCGTCAAAGGTCGATCGGTCTCGGTCAAACTAGCCAAAATCTCGTCTAGCGTCAAATTCGAGTCGTCTTCCTCCGCAAACAAATCTCCCTCAAGTTCGTTTTCCAAAACAAAGGGTTCATCCTCAGATGAGAGTTCCAACACATCGGAGAACAAATCCTCCAGCGTGCCGAGTTCTTCCTCTGCGGCCTCGGCAAAGGGATTTTTTGCAATGTCCTCGGGGGAAGTCGCCGATAAATCCAAGCTGTTAGCGACTGAGAAATTCGATCGCCCAGAGCTAGTATTTTCCAATCCCTCCAGATTGGAGAGGTCTGCCTCCAAAAGTTCCAGAGTATTGTTGTCCAAATTTAGAGCTCGATCGAGGTCATCTTCTAATGCCTCGACCGGCAGCAAATCCTCGTCCGGCGAAGCTTGGATGTACCCATCATCGAGTCCCTGCGAGGATGAGTCGAACTCGCCAGTTTGAACGTCACCGGCACTCGGCACACGGGAGTCGGCACTGGGGCGCTGAGGGTTAATTTCTGCAGGCGTTCTCAACGGCAAAGCTGCTGATTGAGGGACTGTAGCGCCGAACTGCTCGCTGAGGTTTTGAGCCGTTTCTAGATTTTCTCGATCGTCCGCGTCAAGTTGCACCTCAGCGGTTGAGGGTGGTGCTTCTGAAACTTGAGCTACTGTTGCCACTTGCGGTTCAAATAAATCTGCAGTATCTAAAGTTAGAGCGTCTACAGAATTACCCATTACAAAGTCTGAATCTTCATCTACTAAAATCTCTTCCAGAGATTCCCCTTCGTCTAGCAGATTTACCAACAAATCTTCGGTCATTTTTAGCGAGTCGGCAGTTTCATTATGCGCCGCACTTTGATACTGTAAACCTTCACTTTCGACCTCACTTTCAGTATTTTCTACCGGGAAACTTTCGATTTGTAATTCTACTTCAGGAACCGCTGCTCCCGCGAACAAACTTGCATACAAATCCTCAATATCTTCGTCTTTTTCTGTTAACCTATTTTCCGATTCACCGCCAGGTAACAGAGTTTCATTTCGAGATACTTCTGGTGCAGAACCGACAAATTTATCTTCCAACTCCGGGAGCAAAATTGGGGCTTGAATGCGGTCGCGGTCGCGCCTCAACTGTCTGAATTGCGGAGAAATTTCTGTACCGGCGTAGGGCAATCTGTCTTCTTCTCCGAATTCGCCGCTGCGAATTTCCTGCACCGAGTCTTCAGTCAGAGTCTCTGCGGCTGAGTGCTCGATCGAAGTATTTGAAAGGGTGGGAGCGACAGGAGATCGATCGGCTGCGGTTGGGGTGACGGTTTCGAGATTATTAGCTAAATCGATCGGCTGTTGAACGTAGGAAGATGCTTCTCGTCCCAACTGTGCGGCCAAGTGGTTGACCAAAGCCGCGAACATCGCCTCGCTCTGCTGACTCAAACCGTACATATTTTCGAGTTCTTGTCTCAAGGAAGCTTGATAGCTTTGCAGATTTGCTTGCAAAGCCTCGAACACGGTACCCATCCTAGAATCGAGACTCATCAGCAGACTGTCAGCATGAGATTGGAACAGTTGCATTTGCTCCAACCTCTGAGCCGGCGTCAGCAGCGGGTTTTCTTCTGAGGTTTGTCGGTTTAGTGTTACGTCAATAGCCGACTGTTCATCAGCCGCACCGCCCAAAGAGTAAGCTGCTGCGCTGCTTTGCAATAACTGATTTTCTAGGGAACTTATAATTTGGGAGAAATCGCTAGTCAAGGTTTCTTCCAAGCGGGCAGTCAGTACCTGCAAGAATTCAGCAATGATTCGCTGTTGGTTGGCTTGCTGCTGAGCTAGGGATTGTTGCTGCTGCCGTTTTGCTTCTAGCTGTTTGATTTCTTGAATTAGAGCTTGCTGCTCTTGCCGCAGAGCTTCTATGTCTTCTTGGAGCGGCCCTGTCAGGCTTGAACGCAGGTGGCTGATTTCTCCGGTTACGGCAAGCATGATTTGCTCTGCTGCTGAGGGGCCAGGGGCGGGCAGAGGCACTTTGGGCACTGGAACTGGTTGCGGGCGCACATTTGGGCGGGCGGTGGCTTTTGCGGCCGTTAGCTTTGAGTCTGAGGAAACCAGATAAGCGCGAACTCGCTCTAAAAGTTGGCGCTGGTGGACAGTATCGATCGAACCCGTCCAAGGCAAGCGGGGTGCGGGCTTGCTGAGTACCTCGTCTATCTCAGCAATCAGTGCTTGAATTTTGTACTTCTGAGAATTCAAGGGCGGAACCTCTGGGAATGCGGCTTGGGAGAAACTTTACCGAAAAAAGACTGAAGTCAGGCGGCAGCGATGCCAATAGATAGAATAATCTGAATGCGAGTCCGTCAATAATTCACTAATATTTTCTGACAACTGTTAATTAACGTTTTGCCTTCGGATAACTTCTATTGCCTATGATAGGTTAGCCGGTACTTCCGCACCAAATGCCCGCTGCTATCAATTGCAAGTGCTGTCAAAGTCTGCGGCTCAGGGGCGAGTTTCCCGACCAGGAGGCTGATTCCTGCTCGTAAGAGCGGCGATCCCGACGAACTTTGGCCTTTACCTGCTTGAACGGCGGGCCGCACACTGTCACCGCGAGTTTCGTTAGCATGGTGGCGCACCACTGTCTCTTCATCTTTCACCGAGTTGGAAAAAACCTCAAACGCTTTGGGAGTGGGGATACCGACATTCGGGATTGTTCCCATATACTGGGTTTGAGTAACCTTTAATTATAGCCTTTTATATGTATTCATGGCTAGATACTAATGGTACAATAATCTTGGGGTAGCAGAAAAGTTTGCTGGGAAGTGGGTGGGTTTCGCTCGCCAAGAGCGCCAGTCTTTAGGCTCGCAATGGCTGTGGATTTTGCCGATCGTGCTGACATTTGCCAGGTTCTAGGCAGTTGCTCGAATTTGGGATCTGTCTACCGTGCTTGCAGGCTTGTGCTCGTGGATTCTGCCTTCTCGACAGCAGGGCGAGAGTGACAACAAATCTCTCAGCAGTGTTAAGCTTTCTAAGCGAAGTGCTTTCAAAGGTAATTCGATCGGCTCAGTCGTTTGCCCCATTGCTAAAATTTTGTTAATAAAATTTGCTCAGTGGTATGTATCTAAAAAATTATGGTATATTTTTAAGTTTCTAGCTCTCAATCAGAGCTTGAGGCTATTAATTCCCATATTGGGCCTTTCACCGCAAAACTTTAGAGGTAAAATTGCCGATTTTAGATCCTTGTTTCTCAAATCTTGAATCTCAAATCGAATGACTCGGCTGCAAGCTATTTCTAACTGCCCAGCGCAGATCAAGCGCATAAATTAAAATGATGGCCTCATGGAAGACCGCTTTAACACCCGAGATCCGCAGTCTAATATAAATCAATTGATAGTTTCTACTCCTTTTTTTGCAGGCTTGCCCGATCCTGTAATCGAGAGAGCAACTGTCCACATCGTTACCCGCAGTCATCCGTCAAATCAAGTGATTTTACTCGAAAATGACTGGGGAACATCAGTGTATTTTATATTGGATGGTTGGGTGAAAATTCGCACCTACAACCTAGACGGAAAAGAAGTAACACTGAATATTTTAGGGAAAGGAGAATTATTCGGGGAAATGGCCGCGATCGAAGAAGCACCGCGATCGACAGATGTGATCACCCTAGCCCCGACACTGATCGGCAATATGCCATCTCAGGATTTTGTGCAGCTCATTCATACCGAGCCGCTAGCAGGCATTCGGCTAGCTCAACTGATGGCGCGTCGCCTGCGACAAGTCAACCGCCGCCTGCGTTTGCGAGAGTCGGACAGTACCTCGCGAGTAGCAGATATTCTATTATTTTTGGCCGAGGGGCAAGGCAAAAAAATCCTGGAAACAGGAGGTACAGAAATACCGAACCTGCCACACAGAGAATTGAGTAGCCTCAGCGGGCTGGCTCGCGAAACAGTAACGCGAGTGCTGAGCAAGCTGGAAAAAAAAGGAACTATTCAGCGCGAACGTGACGTTTTGTGCATTCCCGACCTGCACGCCTTAGAGCGTCTGTTAGTCTAGAAGTATCAGAGATTGCTAATTTGAATTAGATTCAAAAGCACTCTCTGTTACCTAACTGATATGAATGATTTCCCGCAGGAGGTAAAGCTGTGAGTTTTAAGAAAATTTTCGCCGCCTTAGATGATTCTGAACTCGGCCGCCGCGTCTTCACTCAAGCTTTAGAATTAGCTCTGAGCGATCGCGCCCAGGTGATGCTATTTAACTGCGTTACTGTTAGCACGGTGGGTCAGACTGCAGTGCCAATTCCAGTAGATTTGGGTCTGAATGTCGAGTTAATGGATCAAGCTTATCAAGCTCAACGTTTGCGGCTGGACAGGGATGTAAAACAGGCTTCGGGTTTGCTGAAAAATTACTGCGACGCCGCAGCAAAACAAGGATTGCAGGTGGAATTTGACTGCAAAATGGACGGAGATCCGGGGCACTGTATCTGTGAATCCGCCGAAAATTGGGGCGCAGATTTAATAGTGTTGGGGAGGCGCGGCCGCACGGGGCTGGCAGAAGCTTTCCTCGGCAGCGTCAGCAATTATGTCGTTCACCACGCATCTTGTTCGGTTTTTGTAATCCAGGAAGTCAAAATCGAAAAATAATGCTGCTGAAAATTTTGGCTGAGAAAATCCATCTAAAATGAGACTTGCGTTCCTACCTAAACCCGGTTTCTGCGAGCAATATTAAATTGGGCGGCGAGGCATCCAAACACTGAAACCGGGAATCAGCCGTATCGAGCGCAAGTCCCGTAAAATCTAAAATCTAAAATCTAAAATCTAAAATCTAAAATCGGGAATCAGCCGTATCGGGCGCAGGTCCCGTAAAATCTAAAATCTAAAATCTAAAATCTAAAATCTAAAATCGGATGAGTGATTTTTTTTCAGCAGACGCTGCGTCTAATTCGGGTAGTTCACCCAGTAAAAATAACGAGCCGCAAACCGCCGATATTTCAGCAATGGCTGGCGATCGCACCAATCCCGATCCGGGGAAGCGCGCCTCTGGGGAAGCGCCTTTAAGGCTGGTAGAAACAGCTTTTTTAGCAAGTACGGCTAGCTTAATTTGGCTGGTAAATTATTACTTTCCGCTGGGGCCTTTGCTGCGGGTTTTTTTCCCGATCCCCATCGCCCTAGTTTACTTGCGTTGGGGGAACCGAGCAGCTTGGATGGCAGCTTTGGTATCGGGTTTGCTGCTGTCGGTACTCATGGGCCCGACGCGCAGCATTTTATACGTGATGCCTTTTGGAATTATGGGTGTTGCGCTGGGAGGACTTTGGAGGCGTAAAGCGAGTTGGTCACTCTCTATTAGTGTGGGCGCGCTAATTGGTACTGTCGGCTTCTTTTTTCGGTTTTGGCTGCTGTCAGCGTTGGTGGGTCAAGATCTATGGGTTTACGTAACCGCCCAGGTAACAGAGATGGTGGAATGGGTGTTTGTGAAGCTGGGCTGGCTTAATGTACCGAGTTTGAACACAATTGGGGCGATCGCCGCCGGGATGATTTTGGTTAACAATATTGTCTATTTATTTGTAGTGCATTTAGTAGCTTTGCTGCTATTAGATCGTTTGGGAAATCCAATCCCGCGGCCACCAAGCTGGGTGCAAGTTTTGATCGATTATGAAGAGTAATTAAGGCTTGCTGAATAATCGCTCGCATTTTACCTGGTCTGGGTTAAAAACTGGTGCGATCGAGAGTCATCGCCGTGAAAAACAGGTAAAATAGGTCAAAAGCCGTGCATAACCACCTGCGAACCTGTACAGAAAAGCTGAGCTTGCCCCAAGCCCCCCATCCGAGTTTGAACTGCCCTTCGGCGGAAGGTTGTCTGCTGACAACCGTTGGGTAAAAATGGCCCAAATAATCCCGTGGGATGAATTTGAATCAGAATATGCGGCAAACTTCCCCACAGAAAAGGGTGCACCAGCCAAATCGTTTAGGATGGCATTGGGGGCATTAATCATTAAGGAAAAATTAGGAATTAGCGATCGTGAAACAGTAGAACAGATCCCCGAAAACCCCTATTTGCAATACTTTATCGGTCAATTAACCTACAGCAATGAACTTGCATTTGACCCATCACTATTGGTTCACTTTCGCCAAAGAATGAGTCCGAACCTAATTAGGGCTTGCTGAAAAAAGGGGAAAAAGTGACGGGGATTGGATGGGCGAGCAGTAGCTGGGTGGTAAGCGTGCAGGAAAAACGGGTAAGATAGTTCAAAACCCGTGCATTATCGTTGGCTCCCGTGTACCGAAAAGTCGAACCAACCCCAAGCTCAGCCCAAGACTTTAACCTGCCCTTTGGAGTAATCCAAGAAATAAATGATCCAAAATGCTGGGATACTGGAGAAATAATCAGTGTGCCATCTGTTCTATGTTTCCAGAATCTCTTATCCAACTCAC
>NZ_JAUBUI010000109.1:0-16699 GCF_036705385.1 Microcoleus sp. B3-A4
AACTCATAGTTAACTCTGGTTGAATATATCGATCGCTTCTGTTATTGGGAAAGCGATCGATTATTCAGCAAGCCCTAAGTATTAGTTCTTTAATAGAAACAATATATTACTCGGGAGACGAATATATGCTTGGAAGTACGGTCAAAAATCATTATGACTGGATATTACTATACTGGATGCCCTATGACAATAATCTCTCAAGATTCGGGCAACCAATTATTCAAATGCTAAGTAAAGGTGTAAAAAATGACAAGGTTTTGGTCGTAGTACAATCAGACTTTAGTGGCTCAGCACAAGTTTTTAGAAGCATCATTAGCCCAGGTAAAGTTGATACGCAATACTTAGAAACAGCAGATAGTAGTAGCCCAGAAGTCTTGAGTGAGTATCTGACTTGGGCACAATCTAAATTTCAAGCCAAACGCTGGGCTATTGTGTTTTTAGGTCATAGTGGAACGCTTATGGAAATAAGCCCCGACGAACATCCTACCTCCCCTTCAATTTTAGAAATTAGATGGATGAATCTTCAAAAAATAAATCAACTTATATTTAATTTTAACCAATCTGTAAATGGAAATCTCGAATTATTATTTTTTCAAAATTGTAACCAAGGAAATATTGAAGTACACCATAGGTTCCAAAATAATGCTAAGTATACGCTTTCATCTCAACTCCAACTTGGAGTGCCAAATTACTATTATGAGCAATTATTAAGTGATTTGAGCGATTATCCCGACATTGATGGTTCTCAGCTAGCTAAAAAAATTATGGATTATGAGCCGCCTAATATGTACCATAGTTTGACATTAACTAACAATCATTATTTTCGTTATTTACCGGAAAAAGTTAATGTTGTGATTGATTCTATTTTGCAAGCAGATATTGCGCCTGTGAAAGTTTTTATATCCTCAATTTTAGGGTCGGAAGTCAATTTTATCAGTAACAATACTGTAGGAGTTTATCGTAACTTTGGAGAAACCTTTGTTGATTTCGCAAAGTTTTTACAAAAACTTACTCAATTATCAGGTGCGAGTCCGTCAGCTTGTAACGACTTACTGTTATTTTTAAATAATTTCCTCATTCAGAGAGTGCAACAGCATGGTGAATTACTGGACTCAAGAATTAGGTCTAAGTATAAAAACTTATCAGGCTTAGGTTTATTTTTACCTAGAAATCGACAGAAACTGGAAAAGTATTTGTATTTATCGGTTTATTCTGACTTAAAGCTTGTAGAGCTTTTTGATGCAGTTGTATTCGAGACAAAAAAGAACTAAAGGTATTGGGGATATTTTACTTTCCCGACTTCACAGAAGCAGTCTGGGAAGTAAAACAACTGCCAGCATTCGCTCCCAATTCCCACTTCCCAATGCTATAATATAAATAGCAGAATTAAAGCCCTGCTGTTAACCCCGCGCACAAGGTTATAGGAGTTAAGTCAAATGGCAAACAAACTCCAAGTTAATACACAGTCGATAGGCTACAGCGACTTTTACTGGAACCGCTTTAGTCCGAGAGTTGCGACTATCAGCAGTGTCCGCAACGCCAATCACTGGGACGGCGGATTTATCACCTATATTGCATTTCCCACAAAAGTGGAAGCTACAGCAGCAATGAAATATTTGCTCTTGAATCAAAAAGCTGGTGATGTCGATATGCGGAAAGCCAAGCGAATGAAAACAAAAGGCATTCGGTGGGAACTAAAAATTCGGGGTTTAGCTTTTAATGAAGTGCTGAAGCTTGCGACGATGGATATAACTGGAAAGCTAGTGATGTCCGCTGCAGCTACTACTCAAGCCACAGGCTGATAATTGAAAAACTTCGTAGTTGCGCTAAGGGTGGTAAAGCGCAACTACCCACCTAAAAATCTCTAACATATTGCATTTTCCTTCTTCCTTCTTCCCTCTTCCCTCTTCCTTCTCTAATATGCGTTTCATCAGTCCCAAAACAGACTTTGCATTCAAAAAAATATTCGCTTCTTCCGAACATCCAGAAATTCTCATCAGCTTCCTAAATGCAATGCTGTATAACGGAGAACCAACAATCCAAGAAATAGAAATAATTGACCCTTATTCAGCAGGAAGCGTTACAGGATTGAAAGACACTTACCTGGATGTCAAAGCCAAGATTACCGGGAACAAAACCGTGATAGTGGAAATGCAGGTACTCAACGTCGCGGCTTTTGAAAAACGAGTAGTGTACAATGCAGCCAAAACCTATTCTACTCAACTCAAAGCCGGAGAAGGTTATTTAAAGTTAAATCCAGTCATTGCTTTAACCATTACCGACTTTATCTTATTTGAAAAGACCGAAAAATTAATCTCTAACTTTGAATTTACAGAAACTGAAGAGAAATTTGTCTATCCCAACTGCGAGTTAAAGTTAGTGTTTGTCGAGTTGCCGAAATTCAAAAAAGAATTGAATGAACTCGAAACTCTGCCGGAAAAATGGATTTACTTTATGAAAAACGCGCCCTCTTTGGAAGCAGTACCAGAGACATTGGGGTCTATTGAAGAGATTAATACCGCGCTGGGAATTGCCAACCGAGCAAATTTGACACTAGACGAATTGAATGATGTAGATAAACGAGAAATGTTTATCCAAGACCAAATCGGATCTGTGATGAAAGGGATAGAAATTGGTCTACAACAGGGGATTGAAAGGGGTAAAATTGAGGGGGAAATAGGATTAATTATGCGTCTACTGGTGCGGCGGGTGGGTGAGGTTACACAGGAAGTTCAAACTCGCATCCAGGGATTATCTGCGGAACAGTTAGATGATTTAGGAGAGACTTTGTTGGATTTTAGGAGCCAAGAGGATTTGATTGCGTGGTTGGACTCGGCGGGATGAGCTGAGGAGTTAAACAGAGAGTCAGAGATTTTTAACCCAGATTTGGTATAATTCCCAATCTCTGCATTCATTTAAACTTTAGTATCTGCGGGAACTTCCCTCTGTACCAGCATCCA
This sequence comes from Microcoleus sp. B3-A4, assembly GCF_036705385.1. Lineage (NCBI taxonomy): Bacteria > Bacillati > Cyanobacteriota > Cyanophyceae > Oscillatoriales > Microcoleaceae > Microcoleus > Microcoleus sp. B3-A4. The sequence goes on from NZ_JAUBUI010000109.1 coordinate 2,961, forward strand.
ACCTAGCAGCGCTAAACTAATTCCAAGAGCGAGAAATCCTAAATCCCAAGCTAACTCGTTGATACCGGGTTTGACGTGGTGGATTCCCAAAATTTGATGGTCAACAATGCCTTCAACAAAGTCAAACAATCCAGCACCAATTAATATGGAACCTAAAAAAGTTTGAGTTGACAAAGGAACATCTTTGCGCTTCACAGCACCCCACAAACAGAAGATTCCCGCTACTGTTACCAACCAATCCGCAGCGTGAAACAATCCATCTCCCAGGGTATTTAATTCTAAACCGGCAACAGTAGCATCGGTTTTAATGCTGCTAAACATATGGTGCCACTGGAGGAGTTGGTGCAGCACAATTCCGTCAAAAAAGCCGGATTGACCGATACCGAGGAGAATTCCTGCGATAATTAGAGGTCGGCGGTTGTTAACAGCGGTGGCGGGTGAGTTTGTGCGATCGTCCAATGGAAAACCTCCGATGCTTTAACTGCTGAGCCTGGGTCTGTGAAGGGATTTACCAGTACATTTTTTAGTTTTGCTGGGGAGGAGGGGCGATCGCATCATCCGCGAGATAGATTTATAGATACTCTTGATGCTTAATGCCAACTACAAATCTAGTTTATAATTTGATTAACTATTCATCAACAGTCATATTCTCAAACAAAATAGGTTAAATTCGCCTCAAAACTTCCTCAATTATATCTGATCGACATTCACTAAGAAAACTTGCCTGCCTTGCGCGATAATCTTGCATAACGGAGTTGATCCGTCATAATTACACCTGTTATCGGTTCACTTTCTGGAATGGGAACATAAAACGGATTTTTTCGTTGTGTGTTGCTAATGGGACAGACGAACACAAACCCCATTTTTTGGTTAAATTTAGTTTGACTCACCACCAGTGCAGGCCTAGTCCCCATTTGTTCGTGTCCTGCTTGAGGGTCAAAATTGAGGCGAATAAAATGACCTCCTTCGGGGATATAGTTTACCAAACTTCCTCTCCTTCTGGTTTTCCCCAAGAGACTTCTTCGCTAGATTCTATTTCGCCTGCCAATAATTCATCTAGGGTATACTTTGATATTTTATTATTTACAGGCTCTATGACCAGTTTCCCATTTTCTATGCTGCCAATTACTGAATCTTCGGCTTTAAGGTTGAGAAACTTTACTATGTAGTCTGGTATTGGCAAAGCCAAGGAATTACCTAATTTGCTGATGTGTATTTTGGCTGTCATACATTTGCAATGTTAACACTCAGGTTTATTTATTGTAACACAATATTGTTCAGTTAAAAAAGTAATTATTCGATCGCGCACCTCAGCTAATTGAGAACTGAGCAAAGTCCCTGCGATGGCTTTCCCGTAGCGCAATAACAGGCTTAGCTAAGTGAACCGTATTAAGATATAATAGAGTTTGAACACAACACCAATCATTGTCCTATGAAAACCATAGACAAAAGTCAATTAACAGCTCAATTACTAGAATTTTTGCGAGTTGTCGAGCTTGAAGGCGAAGAAATTTTAGTGATGGATGGGGCTAAACCAGTTGTGATAATTTCTCAGTATGACAAGTCTCTTTCAACTGAAGAATTATTTAAGGATATGCGGGGGAAAGTAAAATATTTTGAAGATTTAACTACGCCAACAACTGAAGAATGGCAGGAAGTATGAGAGTTGTCCTTGATACCTGCGCTCTCATCTGGTGGAGTTTAGATCCAGAGAAACTTTCTCAATCGGCAAAAGATGCTTGTCAGCAGATGGAACAAGAAAAAAATGGTTTAGTTCCATCAACGGCAATCTGGGAAATAGCTATCAAGCTACAAAAATCATAAGTTAGATTTAGGAGTAAGTATTGATGACTATATCGCTACTTGAAAAAAGTCTAATGTTATTCGCATCGTTCCAATTGATGAGGACATTTGGCTAGAAAGTGTCAAATTAGAATGGGAACACCGAGATCCAGCAGATAGAGTGGTTGTAGCAGTTGCCAAAAGAAGTCAAGCTGCTATTATTACAGCCGATCAAAAAATAGCTAATTTCTACTCTTTAGTAATTTGGTAAATTGAATGTGCCAGGTATCGGAAACGTAGAAGTGGCGCGGTTTCGTGGTTAAAGCCTCTGTTATAAATCTTCACGAAACTCTGTAACCCTTAGATGTTACACTCTACAAGTCTCGACGCGAGAGAAGAGATCACCTTCCCCCACTCCCCCCACCAACCAACACCATTCCTTAACCCAAATCTCCCGCCCGGGAGGTGTCCTTGAGGTGCTTTGGTGTTGAATTTTAGATCATTATAGGACAACCATGTACTATTATTCACACGCCAACCTACCCGATCGCCATACGCTTCCCATATTTCTCTATCATATTGCCGGGTCCCCCCCAGACTTTGATAAATGCGTTTCTGCACCGAAAAGCCGAAAAGTCCATTACTGTTTTTTACCCAAAGCTGGTCAATAGTTCGTAAGTCTTCACAGGGGAATCGATCGAGATCTTCAACCCTCAGCCACCCATCCTTTGTTCTCCCCGCTACTTCCAGCATTTTTTGAGCCGTTTCGCGATCCGCCTCTTTCCATTCTCCGCTAGCCAACAGCCGATCGAGTTGACGATAATCAACTCCTTTTGCTGAAATCAATTTTACAGGTTGTGGCGGTGGCTGCGGGCTAGGAATCGTTGGTGAAACACCCCCTCTTTGCCCCCGATTGCCGAGGGATTGGGGAAGCATAGCCAACCATTTTTGAACCGACTGAGGGCGCTTTGTTGCATCCATTTCCATCCCTTGAAGAATTGCCCGATGCACCCCATCGCTAATATTAGGATTAATCTGAAACGGCGGCTTCAAAGGAGAATTTAAAGCCCTCATAAATGCAGGAGTTGGTGGTGTCTTCGTTAGCAAATAGTATAGCGTTGCTGCCAGAGCATAAACATCTGTATACTCAGCAAATCTGCCAATCACCCCGTACTGTTCGGGAGGTGCAAAACCGTGTGTTAGCCCCAAAGTCATTTGCTGAGTGCGATCGGGAATAAAACCCCGTGCCAAACCAAAGTCAATCAAAACTGCATCAAAATTGTCGCGTACCATAATGTTTTGTGGCTTGATATCCCGATGTAGCAAACCTTTTTCGTGAACTACTATTACCGCTTCTGCCACTTGGCGGATGTAGTTTAAAGCTTCAGTTTCCCACAGGATACCGCGCTTTTCTACCAAATTCAACAAATCTTTCCCTGCCACATATTCCATCGCAATACAAGGCAAATCACCATCAATGAAATAGTTGTCTATTTGCACAATATTGGGATGTTTGCACAAAGATAGCAGTAGCGCCTCATCCCGGAATTTGTCCCGATACCAGCCAAAATTTGGATCGCTCAATAAGTCGTCTTTCAGCGTTTTGATGACAACCCGCTGCCTGTTTTGCGCCTTCTGCGCTAGGTACGTGGCCCCAAAACCGCCCTCACCTAACTTGCCTTCAATAATATACCGATCGCCATTTAACCCCTGCCCCGGTGTCCAAACCATTCTCCTCACCGCCAACCAATATTAATTTTTATCTCGGCATAGCCTGTATTTTAACTGTATTTTCTAAGTTCGGTTTAGTTCCACGGGCCCAACTTCAGTTCGCCTTCCCGGTGATGGTTGGCTTTTAGTTCGATCGCCCTTTTCCGACATAATTCGATCGACAAATTCGCAGCAATCTCATTAAGAATCATAAATCCCAAAACCTCTTTGCCCAAACAGTCCACTTCTGTGCAAACCTAAAAAACAGCAGACACAATTTTATAAACTCTAATTACAGAACACTAGCAACCAGTTATGCAAACTCTGCCGAACCCCACTAAAACCCCCACCACCGAACCCATCTTCGACACCACCATCAAACGCCGCAAAACCCGTCCAGTCCAAGTCGGTAGTGTCACCATCGGCGGCGGCAACCCCGTCGTCGTACAGTCGATGATTAACGAAGACACCCTCGACATCGACGGTTCAGTCGCCGGAATTCGGCGCTTGCACGAGATAGGCTGCGAAATCGTCCGCGTCACCGTACCCAGCATGGCCCACGCCAAAGCTTTAGCGGAAATCAAGCAAAAACTGCACGCCACCTACCAACCAGTTCCCCTCGTGGCCGATGTCCACCACAACGGCATGAAAATTGCCCTGGAAGTGGCGAAACACGTAGACAAAGTGAGAATCAATCCGGGACTTTACGTGTTCGAGAAGCCGAAAGCCGACAGAAGCGAATACACCGACAGCGAATTCGCCGAAATTGGCGAAAAAATCCGCGAAACCCTGGAACCTCTGGTGATTTCCCTGCGCGACCAAGGCAAAGCTTTGCGAATCGGCGTTAATCACGGTTCCCTCGCCGAACGGATGCTTTTTACCTACGGCGACACGCCCGAAGGGATGGTAGAATCGGCCCTGGAATTCATCAAAATTTGTGAATCCCTCGACTTCCGAAATATCGTACTTTCCCTGAAAGCCTCCCGTGCACCCGTGATGGTTGCTGCTTACCGCTTGATGGTGCACCGGATGGACGAACTCGGCATGGATTACCCGCTGCATTTGGGCGTCACGGAAGCAGGAGATGGCGAATACGGCCGCATCAAATCCACCGCAGGCCTCGCACCGCTGCTGACTGACGGCATTGGCGACACCATCCGCGTCTCGCTGACAGAGGCCCCAGAAAAGGAGATTCCCGTCTGCTACAGCATTCTGCAAGCCTTGGGACTGCGGAAAACGATGGTTGAGTATGTCGCTTGTCCTTCCTGCGGTCGCACTTTGTTTAATTTAGAGGAAGTGTTACACCAAGTGAGAGAGGCGACGAAGCATCTCACGGGTTTGGATATTGCAGTAATGGGCTGTATTGTCAATGGCCCGGGAGAAATGGCTGATGCTGATTACGGCTACGTCGGGAAGCAACCGGGTTATATTTCGCTGTACCGGGGCCGGGAAGAAATTAAGAAAGTCCCCGAAGACCGAGGCGTGGCAGAATTGATTGACTTGATTAAATCGGACGATCGCTGGGTCGATCCTTAGCCCCCGAAGAACAGGCTTTCCGGCCTGTTCCACAAAACATCAAGTTTCTTGTGGGGTTGGCTTCTAGCCCGTCAGGAACAGGCTTTCGGGCCTGTTCCACAAAAAAACATCAAGTTTCTTGTGGGGCGTTGCTCCTAGCCCGCCCCGAAGAGAACTCGGCAAAGTTGAATAATATATGTACGCCAAACGCGAGCGGGCCTTGCCTGTGTTAGATTGAGCGTAATTATTCTGAACTCTTTTCCTCCCGCGCGTCAGACAAATGGTTATAACAAAACGAGGGCTTGTTCTAAGTGCAGCAGCGGTGGTACTCACTGCTGTAACTCTTGCGAACGCTGGTTGCAGTTCTAAATCTCTGGCTTCTTTTCGGGGAAGCCCTAAAGAGTTGGTTGATGAAGTTTGGCAGATTATTGACAAAAGTTATGTAGATGGCACTTTTAACCAGGTTGACTGGAAAGCGGTGCGGAATGAATATTTGAATCGGACTTATACCAGCGACGACGAAGCTTACAAAGCAATTCGGGAAATGCTGAAGAAGCTGGACGATCCTTATACGCGGTTTATGGACCCTCAAGAGTTCAGAAATATGCAGGTTGACACTTCTGGGGAACTGACCGGAGTTGGGATTCAGTTGACTCAAGATGAGGAAACCAAAAAGTTGGTGGTGATTTCGCCGATCGAAGATACCCCTGCTTTTACTGCTGGTATTCTGGCAAAAGATATCATTACTAAGATTGACGGCAAGAGCACAGAAGGGATGGATACGAATCAAGCGGTAAGTTTGATTCGCGGCCAGGTGGATACTGAAGTGACGCTGACTATTTTGCGGGGAAGCAAGGAATTAGAATTTAAGCTGAAACGCGCTAAAATTGAAATTCATCCTGTGCGTAAGTCGGTGCAGAAAACTCCGATCGGAGAAGTCGGCTATATTCGCTTAAATCAGTTCAGTGCGAATGCTGCATCGGAAATGCGATCGGCAATTAAGGATTTGGAACAGAAAAAGGTAACGGGTTATATTTTAGACTTGCGTTCCAATCCCGGCGGGTTGCTGTACGGAAGTATTGAAATTGCTCGGATGTGGCTCAAAGAAGGTACGATCGTCTCGACGGTCGATCGAGTCGGTGAGGCCGATAAACAAACTGCAAATAAGGCCGAGCTCACAGACAAACCGTTAGTTGTACTGGTAGACGGCGGTTCAGCAAGTGCTAGCGAGATTCTATCCGGTGCTTTGCAAGACAACAAACGCGCGGTTTTGGTAGGAACAAAGACGTTTGGTAAAGGTTTAGTTCAGTCAGTACGCGGCGTGGGAAATGGTGCCGGTTTGGCGGTGACAATTGCCAAGTATTTTACTCCCAAGGGCACTGATATTAACAAGGCCGGGATTGAACCGGATTTTAAGGTAGAACTCACCGAGGCTCAAAAACAGGAATTGAGGCGCGATCGCGATAAAATCGCTACAACGGCAGATCCGCAGTACGCGAAAGCTATGGAAGTTTTGACAAAGCAAGTTACTGGTAAAACAGGGAACAACAAGGCGGAGTCGAAACCGAATGCAGCGCCACCTAAACCAAATGCAGCGCAAGCAAAACCGAGTGCAGCACCTTCTAAATCTAAATAGAAAACCTGTGTAAGGTTCCAGTTAAAAAAAGCATTCGGGGGAAGATTTACGGCTAAAAGCCAAGATTTTAAACTCGAATGCTTCGCTATTTTTTGCAATACGTCCGGTGCAACCGAAATTTATATAATTCATCGGCGTTAATCTGGGTTAATCTGCCCTCATCTGCGCTAAAAAAAAGAGAATGTATTAACCGCAGATGACAAGGAATTGATGCTGATTCACGCAGAGGTCGAGAAGAGAGATATGAATAATTCCGCTGCTAACAGATTTGAGATCGCGTTAGCTTTCGCGATGCGGAGGAAAGTAATAGCAATTCGTCATTGCGGCTGGCATTTGCCGGCGCGAATTAATCCGATGCGGCGGGCAATGGCATCTTCGGGCGAATCGTAAGGACCCCACTTTTCAATAATACTGGGGTTTTGTTCTTCAAGTTGCGCGAGCGGCAAAATTTCGCAATTCCCCGCAGGACGTTTGACTATATAAAATTTTGGTGTTTCTGTCATAGCTAAATTCGTCACAAAAAAGCTGGATACTAACTAGGCAATTGGCTCATTATATCAAATAGGGAAACGGCAATGCCGTGTCCCAAGTGTGTCTTAGCATTAAACTCCCAGTCCTACAGTAGTTGAAACCCCTCCCAGGCTGCGGATTTAACCGCCTGCAACTAATAAGAATTAAAAAAAACTAACACTTTTGGAAGATGCCACAATATTTATCTATGCTCAAAATATAGACATTTGTCTAAACAGTGCATTCAACCATTTCAGAAGTGGCGAAATATTCTAATCAATACCAAAAAAACCATGCAATTTCTACCAAAAACAATCCCCGAAAATCAACCAGAAATCATATCAGTTAAAGAATCACCGCCAGAACTTGTTACTTTCGATGTCGGCGGGATGAAATGTGCCGGCTGCGCGAAAGCTGTGGAACGCCAACTCATGCAATATTCAGGCGTAATTTCAGCTTGCGTTAACTTAGCCGTAGAAGTGGCGACGGTTGAGTGTCAACCGGGGACTGTCGATGCAGAAGCTTTAGCGAAAAAGTTGACTGATAATGGATTTCCCTCTCAGTCTCGTTCAGGTGAAAATCAGTGGGAAGCAGAAGCGACAACAATTGAACGGCGGCGACAAGAAATTCGAGAGCAAATCAAGCAATTGACGATCGCCCTTATCCTAATTATTTTATCGGGTTTAGGTCACTTTCTCGGCACAAAAGCCCCAATTCTCAGCAATATTTGGTTTCACTGGGGACTTGCCACCCTCGCTTTGCTGCTACCGGGCCGCCCGATTATCGTTGACGGGTGCCGCAGTTTGTGGCGAAATGCACCCAACATGAATACTTTGGTAGCTTTAGGTGCTGTTACAGCTTACACCGCTAGCAACGCGGCACTGCTGTTTCCACGGATGGGATGGGAGTGCTTTTTTGACGAACCGGTGATGCTGCTTGGCTTTATTTTGTTGGGCAAAACTCTCGAACAGCAAGCCAGACGGCGCGCTGCATCAGCTTTGCAAGCTTTAATCGCATTGCAACCGGCGAAAGCCCGCTTAGTTGATTTTAAACTTGCGAGTTTAGATTTGCGATCGGAAGAATTGCCTTTAAACTCGACATCAGATGTCTACGATCCACAATACATTGAAATTCCAGCCGATCGCGTCCGAGTCGGAGAATGGCTGCAAGTTTTGCCCGGGGAAAAAATACCAGTAGACGGTGAAGTCTGCGAAGGCAAAACAACGATAGATGAGTCGATGCTGACTGGCGAATCAATGCCGGTTTTGAAGCAACCAGGAGATACAGTTGCGGCGGGAACTATCAATAAATCTGGGGCAGTTGTGATGCGGGCAACTCGCACGGGTAAGGAAACAACTGTAGCTCAAATGGTGGCTTTGGTGCAGGCAGCCCAAACTCGCAAAGCGCCGATTCAAAATTTAGCTGATACTGTGGCGGGATATTTTGTGTATGGGGTAATGGCGATATCGGTTTTAACTTTCTTATTTTGGTATTTTGCCGGGACTCATATTTGGCCTTCTGTGCTTTTAGGACACGATATGGGGCATGGGGCATCGGGCATCGGGCATGGGGCAATGGGCATGGGGCATGGGGTATTGGGCATCGGAAATCAATTACCAATTACCGATTACCAATTACCAATTACCCATTACCAATCGCCTTTGCTGTTAAGTTTGAAATTGGCGATCGCAGTTTTAGTTATTGCTTGTCCTTGCGCTTTGGGACTAGCTACCCCAACAGCAATTTTAGTCGGTTCTGGCATCGGGGCGGAGCGCGGGCTTTTAATTCGCGGTGGTGATGTTTTAGAACGGGTGCATCAATTAGATACGGTGGTTTTTGACAAGACTGGCACTCTGACAACCGGAAATCTCACACTCACAGATTATTTGCCGGTTTTCCAGAATTCCGAGTGGGATTTGAATTCAGATATTAATGTTGGAAACAAACAAGATGTTTGTTCCACAATTGATGGGGTTTCTGGCAACAGGCAAGATGCCTGTTCCACAATTGATGGAGTTTCTGGCAGGGTTGACTCAAAACTGCTGCAAATTGCGGCGGCGGTGGAAAGGGGCGCGTCTCATCCCATCGCCGCAGCGATTGTGCTGGAAGCTCAACAACAAGGTTTGCCGCTGCTAGCTGCTGAGGATTTCTGCACGGAACCGGGCTTCGGGGTTTCTGCTTTGGTGGAGGGCCGGCGGGTGTTCGCGGGGAATGCTGAGTGGATGAAGGAGCAGGGGGTCGCTGTGGCGACGGAATTGTCGGGGTCTTTGGAAGGCAAAACGGCGGTTTACGTGGCTTCTGGGGGCGTTTTGCTGGGGGTAATCGGGCTAAAAGATACTCTGAGGCCGGATGCTAAGGCGACGGTGGAACGTTTGCGGGGCATGGGATTGCGGGTGATGATGCTCACGGGGGATACGGCGTCTGCGGCGGCGGCGACGGCGCAGCAGCTAGATTTGACGGCGGCTGATGTTTTGGCCGAAGTGCGGCCGGATGGGAAGGCTCGGACGATCGCAGCTTTGCAAGCCCAAGGCTGTAAAGTCGCTGTGGTGGGGGATGGCATCAATGACGCCCCGGCTTTGGCTCAAGCTGATGTCGGTATTGGTTTGCACTGCGGCACTGATGTCGCAGTTGAGACAGCTCAAATTGTGCTGATGCGAAATGCTTTGATGGATGTTGTTGAGTCGATCGAGCTGGGGCGCGCTACTTTCAACAAGATTCGCCAAAATTTATTTTGGGCTTTTGGTTACAATACTCTGGGAATTCCGGTGGCAGCGGGTATCTTGCTGCCTGCAACCGGAATTCTACTCAGTCCTGCGGCGGCCGGAGCATTTATGGCGTTTAGTTCTGTTAGCGTGGTTACAAATTCTTTGTTTTTGCGCCGGGGATTTCGAGCTTAAATTGAGGGCTTGTAGATCAAAGTCGGAGGTCATATCGTGTCCGGGTGCCCGCGTGACCATAGACAGGACACGGCAGGGCCGTTTCCCACCCTGGATTAATTGTCGGGAAACGGCACTGCCGTGTCACAAGCTGTGAGTAATATTAATTTAGATGCTACCGGATTTGATCTCACCGGTCATTAGCTAGAAACTAATGACTAATGACCTCATCTCAAGACGGATATAAGCCCCTGACACTAAAAGTGGAGAGCAAAGAAGTTTCGAGATTAGTTCGAGGCCCCAGATTCATCTGTGGAGTCAATCTAAAATCTAAAATGTAAAATCGACTGACTGATGGCTACAGTGCCATACTTTCCAAAAGTCGCCAGTTGTTGTTGTTCATAATTGAACGACTCACTAGCTCGAACATTTGACGGCAGTGGTTGTTGGTTTGCAGGGGCAGTTCTTCGTTTTTAATCACGAAGTTCATGCGAACCTCTGAGTCGCTGGCCGTGTTTTTCTCAATTAGGACTTCTGCGGTGACAAGTTTGGCAATCGAAACTTGACCTGGGAGCTCGCGAGCCATGACCGAATCTCCTGTATTGTAGATAATATCAAGATTGCATGACTCTAAAATTTCAATCAGGGACTGACGGAGACGGTCGATCGGAACGGCAACGATAAAAAAACCAGTATAGCGAGCCATAGACAACTCCAGCCGTGAGGCATTTAGACTTTATTATCATACCGAACCTAGAACAGATGCACAGAACAATATGGATTTATTTTATTCAAGTGGAAAGTTAGGGCAATGAAAGGCAAACTGATCGTGTTTGAGGGGGTTGAAGGTGCCGGTAAAACTACGCAAATGCAGCGCTTGATACAGTTCCTGCAAGCAAGTTGCTTTCTGAAAGTCCGCTTGGTGGCTACTCGCGAACCGGGGGGTACTGAGCTGGGAAGGGGACTGCGACATTTGCTGCTGAAACAAGATGGGGGCGAATCTGTATCCGATCGAGCAGAATTACTCATGTACGCTGCCGATCGCGCTCAACACGTCGAAACTTTTCTCAAACCCGAGTTATCCAAGGGAACGATTGTTTTATGCGATCGCTTTACTGACTCTACGATTGCTTATCAGGGCTACGGCCGCGGTCTTAACTTAAATTTAATTAAGCAGTTGAATGACATTGCCACCGGAGGCTTGGAAAGCGACCTGACTTTGTGGCTGGATATTAATGTGGAGGCGGGTTTGGCGAGGGTAAGGACTCGGGGAGGGTGCGATCGGATCGAGCAAGCAGATTTGAAGTTTCACCGCCTTGTACAGCAAGGTTTTGCGGAGTTAGCCGAGGAAAATAAATCTCGAATTGTCCGGATAAATGCCGATCGCCCTGAATATGAAGTCGCTCAGGAAATTCAAACTATTGTAACTAGCAGGTTAGAAGCTTGGGGATATTTAAATAATACCTCTTCTGAAAAATAGCGCTAGAGCGTGTGTAGAGACACGGCAATGCCCTGTCCGGCTCCAAGAATTTACAATTTAACATTCTTAACTCAAAACAATTATTTAGCAGTCCCTTAAACCACAATAACCTTTTGGTATTATAGTAGCTGCGCCGACGGTTAGGATGTACTTAATTGCTAAAACCCTAGATTTTAATCCTTCATCCTTCATCCGTTACATCGGTTACATAATCCGTTGCCGAACTTCCTTCTCCCGCCAACATGAATTATTTCACATCATTAATCGGACAAGAGCAAGCAGTAGAATTGCTAACACAAGCAGTCGAGCGCAACCGAATTGCTCCTGGTTATTTATTTGTCGGATCTAACGGCATCGGCAAAAGTTTAGCTGCTCAGTCTTTCATCGAGCTTTTATTCTCAGCCAATCTTCCCGAAAGGATTTCGATAACCTCCGTGCAAAATCGCGTGCGGCAGCGCAATCATCCAGACTTACTCTGGGTAGAACCAACTTACATGAGCCAAGGCAAACGGCTTACGCCAACGGAAGCAGAGGAAGCCGGTTTAAAGCGGAAAGCACCGCCACAAATTCGCTTAGAACAAGTTCGAGAAATCGGTGATTTTCTCAGCCGACCGCCCCTAGAAGCTGCGCGTTCAGTCGTAGTTTTGGAACAAGCAGAAACAATGGGTGAGGGAGCAGCTAACGGCTTGTTGAAAACATTGGAAGAACCTGGAAAAGCAGCGCTCGTTTTAATTGCTCCGACTGTGGAAGCTTTGCTGCCGACTTTAATTTCCCGCTGTCAAAAAATCCAGTTTTCTCGGCTGAATCCCCAAGCAATGGCACAAGTTTTGCAGCAAGCGGGATTCGCGGAGATTTTAGATCATCCCGAGGTAATGGGGATGGCTCAGGGAAGTCCTGGGGAGGCAATTTCTATTTGGCAACAACTGCAATCAATACCCGATGATTTGCTGCAAAAGGTGAAGCAGTTGCCTCAAAACCTGCGGTCTGCTTTGGAATTGGCCAAGGAAATTGATAAAACTTTAGATACTGAATCTCAGTTGTGGTTGATCGATTATTTACAACACTGTTACTGGCAGCAATTTTTGGCAGGAGGAATTAGTCGATCGCCCTTAGAACCCTTGGAAAAAGCACGACAATATTTGCTAAACTACGTACAGCCGCGATTAGTTTGGGAATGCACACTAATGGGAATATGTCAAGCATAATCTAGTGCCGAGTTTGAGCGCAATACGATGAGTAACACGATGGAAAAAGCCACATTTGCAGCAGGTTGTTTTTGGGGAGTTGAACACAAGTTTCGCGCCGTTGCGGGTGTTGTCTCGACTGCTGCGGGCTACACCGGAGGTCACTGGCCGAATCCCTGCTACCTGGATGTTTGCGCCAGAGTCACCGGTCACGCTGAATCAGTGCTCGTAGAGTACGATCGATCGCAGGTGAGTTACGAAGCACTGCTAGATGTATTCTGGAACTGTCACGATCCCACCCAAATCAATCGCCAAGGCCCCGACAGAGGCGAACAGTACAGGTCTGTAATTTTTTATCATAATTCCGAACAAGAAAAAGCCGCTCGCCTCTCCAAACAAAAATTGCAAATTTCCGGTAAATACGACAAAGATATTGCCACCGAAATCAAACCTGCTGGTGAATTTTATATGGCAGAGGATTACCACCAGCAATATATTGAGAAGAAGCGGATTTCGTCAAAAGTCATTAGTTAAAAATTAGGCAGACTCCACCAAAAATAAAATATCGTAGGGGCGGTAGGGCAATGATCTATACTAGCGACCAGTTTATTATTAATGCGAAACTCTGCCTCCCCCACGCCATGTTTATTTTCACCTACTTAGTAATAAATCAGTAGTCATGAGATAGTGTTTGGTAGGAGCAATCCCCCCGTGGTAGCCCGATTCTATGGGGATGCGGAACAAGTCTCAGCTTTGAAAATTGGTAAAAGAAATATAGATGCGGGGCGGGGAATGCCACTCTGAATAAGAGCGAGCGCGTTTTAAACAGCTTGTTATGCAAGTCATAATATTATAAAAATGCTGTAGTATAGCAATCCTAAATCATTATCAATACTATGATACAATTATATGCAATACTTGATTGTGACAATAAAAAATGGATAACTTACAACTGCCACAAAAAGATATAGAAAAAGAAATAGCCCAATTAGAATCTTTCATTAAAAGCGATATCGATGCCAGAGAACTAAAACGAGCAATAGCTG
>NZ_JAUBUI010000110.1:0-16469 GCF_036705385.1 Microcoleus sp. B3-A4
CAAACTTGAAAAAATGGTTTGTTGAAATCTTTTGTAACTCTGGTTGATTTTGGATCATTTATTTCTTGCAACACTCTAAGCTAGAAATTGGAGTTGCGAACTAGGAGCTAGGAAGAAAGAGGAAGAAGGAAGAAGGAAGGAGCCAGAAGAAGTGTTTTTACAAATATGAGGTGCTCCCGTGTGAAGTTTTACGTTCAGTATCAGATTGTTGCTTTTGTAAGGCAGTTTTGGCTCAACAGGAGGTAATGACATCGCAGCGATATCAGATTTTTATCTTGGTGAGGTAGTTGGGTCCCAACAAGAGCTGCGGGACGATCGCGCCGATCGCCCAACCAACCCAGAAATGCTGTTTCAGCTTCATCGGCATTCATCCAAATACACCAAATAAATTGCAGTTAGGTCTACAACAGAGTGAACCGTCTCATGTAGACTAAAACCGTAGTTAATCTGTCAATTTATTTGAGGAAAACGAGTTTATGAGAGGAGTATTGGCGATCGACTCGATTGTAGCGCAAGCACCTCCCTTGGGCAGCAATCCTGCTACAAATAGCCAAACGGCAGGAACCATTCCTGAATTGGCGATCATCTCGATCGTTCTGCTGCTGATTGCAACTTTTGTTGCACTCGTAACCCAACGGTTGCGAATTCCCTATGTGACGGGCTTAGTGTTAGCAGGCTTGCCCATTACGGAGGTCTTGTCGCGTCGAATTGGTTTAGACCCCTCTTTAGTATTAAATCTTTTTCTACCCATTCTTATTTTTGAAGCAGCTATCAATACGGATATCAGCCGTCTCCGCAGCACCTTTAAGCCGATCGCCCTCCTGGCTGGTCCGGGCTCGATCTTTTCCTCAGCAATTATCGCCGTTCTGGTTAAATTTGGGCTGGGGCTAGACTGGATTCCGGCATTGCTGATCGGAGTCATTCTGGCAAACACTGATACAGTCTCGATGATCGCGGTTTTTAAAGAGATCCGTGTGCCTTCTCGATTGTCCACCATTGTTGAGGGAGAAACTCTGTTCAATGATGCGGCTGCTCTAATTTCATTTAATTTGGTTTTGGTAATTTATGCGACAGGCTCTCTCACCGCTATACAAGGCGTGAAGGAACTGCTCGTGGTTGCCTTAGGCGGGGCAGTGGTCGGGGGTGTTTTAGGTTACTTGAGCGTGCCGATATTTGTTCGCTTAAATGACCCGTTGAGTAGCCTTTTGCTAACCGTCGCTCTCGCATTGGGAACCTTCCAAATCGGACAATTTTTAGGCGTATCGGGCGCAGTGGCGGTGGTCATCACCGGACTTGTTTTTGGCAACCTTGGGCTGCCTCGCAGTTCGTCTGCCTCGGATCGGATTACCTTGCTGAGTTTCTGGGAATACGCTGGTTTTGGCGTCAATACGTTTATTTTCCTGCTGATTGGAATTGAAATTAACCCGCTGACGCTGTGGAGAATTTTGCCATCCATTTTATTCGTCATTCTGGCTTATCAACTGGGACGGATTCTCTCGGTCTATTTGTTATTAGCGGGGCTGCGTTGGTTCGATCGTCCCATTCCGCTACGCTGGCAGCACATTTTGGTTTTAGGGAATATTAAAGGGTCTCTCTCAATGGCCTTAGCTGTTGCGATTCCCTTGACCCTACCAGGACGGGATAACATCATTGCCCTGGTTTTCGGTGCTGTTTTATTCTCCTTGGTCGGACAGGGATTAAGTTTACCGTGGATGGTAAGCTGTTACGCATTTAAATTGGGAATTCGGGACAGGCGAGAAGCCCGTCCCACAAGAGTTTTATTGATTTTTGACACACAGTTTAAATGTAGAACAGCTTAAAACGACTAAAAATTAGCCGTGTTTCTGATGTAATGCAGGAAGCTGGGCAGTTACAGATTCAGTTGATTGCTTCCAAAGCGGCTCAAGATGAGCTAGATAGTTTGCTGAAAGCAGGCGTGTTGCCGAAGGCAGTTTACGAGGAGTTATGGGCATCGTATCAAGCACGAATAGCACAGTCTGAGCGAGTGCTGCGCGATCTCTACAATAAACATCGAGCAGGGCAACTAGAGGGCGATCGCAGCGGGCTAGATACGATTCGACGGCGATTGCTTCTAGCAGAAAAAGGAGCAGTTAGCGATGCCCTCCGCAAGCGAATTGTCCCAGAGGATCTGGTTAATCCTTACATCAAAGATTTGGATGAGAAACTTCTAACGTTGGCAGATGACTAGCGCGAATACCGAGGTAATCAATCATCTGGTGAACTAGCTCTGGACGGGTGACGACCAAGATGGTAGAGCCTGCTTCAAGAACAGTATTGCCGTTCGGAATCTCCAGATTGGCGCAGGCATGGCATTGATAACCAATCATCAGCGAACCTTTTGGAAAACGAGGGTCTTGAGCAATTTGAGCAACGGTGCGACCTGCCACCTTGCAATCGCCTGGAACTGGCAGCTTTAGTACCTCGACTTGCCCGTGTTCAAAGTGCATCATCGAGTCGATTTGGGGATATTCAATCGCATTCGCCATTGATGCAACTGCCAAATCAATAGTGCTGATGATGTGACTGGCTCCGGCAAGCCGAGAGGCTTCCAGGAATTCGCGATCGCGCATTCGCACCACAATATGGGAAATGCCATAGCTTCTGGATAGGGTGATCAGCGCTAAATTCAGTGCATCATCCCTGAGCGCTGCAACGACTGCGTTTGCTTGTTTAATTCCCGCTTCCAAAAGAACCGTTGTACTCACCGCACTGCCTTCAAATGCCATCACTCCGATTTTTTCACGAGCAAAGCGACAAGCAAGCGGATCTGCATCGATGATTGCCACCGTATGACCGAGTTTTAATAACTGCTGGGCCAAACCCAGCCCCATCATTCCTGCTCCACCAATTAATACGTACATGACTATTGGTCACCCCAAAAAGGAACTTTACAGCTCATCGCTATGAGTGATATTGTGTTGGGTTTCTATCAGTTTAATCGGCTTGTGGGGTGGCTTATACCGGGCTTACTTATTACCTGTTCCACAGTTAATTTAATCTGCTTTTGGGGCAGGCATGGCTAGCCCGCCCCTCAAGAAATTTTCCTCAGTTAGGTGCCTAGCGGGAACCCTACATAATCTTAGGCACTTTAAAAAACTCCCCATCGCGATCGGGGGCTCCCTCCAAAATACTTTCTCGCTTAGGAAAAGGTTGCAAATCGTCCGATCGCATCACATTACTAACATCGATCGCCCGCGTTGTCGGCTGCACCTTAGTCGTATCCAGTTCGCTCAACTGCTCAAAATAATCCAAAATACCGTTAAGTTGACCAGTAAACTGCTCTTCTTCTTCCGGCGTTAATTCCAATCTCGCTAAATTCGCTACTTTGCGAACTTCTTCTCTGTCAATCATAAAAATCTGTAATTGAGAATTAGTGAGTAGTTTTGACTGGTAATCTGTAAGTTTTAAGTGAAAGAGTTTTCAAGTCACCACTCAACACTTAAAACCTACAACTTTTTGTTTACCCAATCAGGCTTCTTGTAGCTAACAACTGAGGTTAAAAATACACATCAATTTGCGATCGACCTGTTGTCTTCAGCCAATTTTGCACCTCAATGTAATTGTTGGGGGCCAAGCGAATAGCCTCCTTCCAATAATCTGCCGCTTTATCAAACAGCCCTTCCGCCGCTTCAAGATTGCCCGCTTCCTTTTCTTTTTCCCCTTGATAGTGGTAAATCACGGCAATATTATTCAGCGCTTGTGGCATTCTCGGATTGAGTTCCAGGGCTTCGCTGTAATATTGCAAACCTTTATCGTGGTCGCCGTTGCTAGTATAGATCAGCCCCATATTGTACAAGACATAACTGCGATCGTAAGGATCTTCCTCCAACTTCAGCGCTTCCTGATAATTTTCCAGCGCTTCAGCATATTCGCCATCTGCTTGAGCTGACATACCATCTCGGTAATAAGCAAAAGCTTCCTTTGCCTGCTTTTTCGCCGGCATCATCTTCAGGATGATATCAGCCATTACCGTGAAACTTTTGTCAATAAAGTTATCGTTGCGTTGACTTCTGGGCATATGCGATTCTTTGGTTAGTGGCTAATCCGAAAAATTAGCCTGTAAAGTTTTCCTATTAATAATTGCGCCACTGTTTTAGTTGGCAGTTGTGTTGAGGGCGCTAAAAAGTCTAGTCGATCGCAAGTGCGAACCTTAAAACACGCCCTTGGGTTTAACACCCGCGCAAGCTCTATCTATTTTATATAAGTCTTGCAAGACTTGCAAAAAAACCAGATTTCTTTAACCTCTCTCTCGCACTCTAAACAAAACTTACAAAAACCCGTGCAGAAAGGAAAATTTTTGCAGTAGGGTGAAGGGGCCATCCTCTTAGATGGCTTGCCTTCGGATCGATTCGCCAACGCCAATGGGCGATCGCGCACCGTACCCTACTAACTGTAGCCATAATCCCCCCTCGTTGACCCTCAGAGCAAACAAGCAAATAGCCTGCCGAGGAGAAATTCAATCAAAAAGTTTTATTAAGCTATCCGAGTTCAGCCCATACTTAAAAGTTATTCGGCAAAACACTAGCAATATTTTGCCCCAAAGTCAAGGGCAGCCTCAAAAAAAATCAGAAACCCGATCGCCAAAACCAGCTCGAATTCCCGCAATATATAATAAAAATAACCGGGTAATTTTCACAGAGAGAAACCTATGGCTCCGAATCCCACCATTATGCAAGCCGTCGAACAACTTGGCTACCGCGTTACGGTTGGAGACGTGGCGGCAAAAGCTGGATTAGATATCAATTTTGCCCAGCGAGAACTGTTAACCCTCGCCTCCGAAGCAGGCGGTAACCTGCAAGTAGCAGAATCCGGCGACATTGCCTACCTATTTCCCAAGAACTTTCGAGATATTTTGCGAAACAAATTCTTGCGCTTGCAGTTGCAGGAATGGTGGCAAAAAATCTGGCGCATTTTATTTTATCTAATTCGGATATCTTTCGGCATAGTGCTGGTAGCTTCCATCCTCTTAATTTTTGTTGCTATCACTATTTTAATCTCCAGTTTACTCTCCAGCAGCGACAGCAATAACGGGGGAGGAGGAGACGGTGGCGGCGGGGGCAACAGCGGCGGCGGCTTTTCGTTTTTTCCCTACTTCTGGAACGACTTAAGCGTGATATTTTACTGGAACCACGACCAACGATACCACCAGCAGCGATCGCGCTTAAATGATGACCCAAAACCCCAGATGAGTTTTCTGGAAGCAGTTTTCTCCTTTATATTTGGAGACGGCAATCCCAATAACAATCTAGAAGAGCGCAAGTGGAGCGATATTGCCACCACAATTCGCAACAACCGAGGCGCAGTCGCCGCCGAACAAATTGCCCCGCATCTCGACAATCTCGGACAGGGATACGCCCAAGAATACGAAGAATATATGCTACCGGCTCTCGCTCGTTTTGACGGCCGTCCCGAAGTCAGTCCCGAAGGGCAAATAGTCTACCATTTTCCGCAATTGCAAACCACAGCCACCGAGAGAAATTCTGAACCAGTAGCAGCTTATTTACGAGAAATGCTGTGGCGTTTCAGTCAGGCCAGTTCCGGCCAAATAATGCTCGCCGCAGGCTTGGGAGCCGTCAATCTGGTCGGTGCGTTAGTTTTGGGGAATCTATTAACCAATAGTGCGATCGCAGGTGGATTTATCGGTTTCGTCAGCGCTGTTTATCCCATGATCCTGATTTACGGCGTCGGATTTCTTGCAATTCCTTTAATTCGCTACTTCTGGATTCAGTGGAAAAATAGTCGCATACAGGCCCGCAATCAAGAGCGTCAGCAGCGAGCAATGTTATTAAACGAACCTGATGACAGCTTGCTCAAAAAACTCACCTACGCCCGGGAATTTGCAGCAGAAAACGTTCTGACTGGAGAAGACTTAGCTTATACAACAGAAACGGAATTAACCCAACAAGAACTAGAACAGTCAGCAAAAATAGATGCCGAATGGCAGCGGAGGATCGATCGCTCGGACAACTTGTAATACTAATGAAAAAAAACCTTGTTTGTTGTTAATTTAGGTTGAACTAAATCTTGCACCATTTTCAATAATAGGCATAATGCGTGTTCCACAATAAAACATCTTTGTTGGGGAACTGGCTTGTAGCTCGTGGCTAAGAATTCTGGAAAATGTCAATCGTTATTGATGTCATAATTTTTTCTAGTCCGACTTTTTTTAAATAACCTTAGGGCGTTTAAAAATCAAACAATTTTGGTCATACTTCGAGTCGTGATCCAGAGCCACAAGTTCCCATCCCTCCTCCCCCAAATGATTGACAAATAGATGCAGCGAGCCTTGTTTCCAATCTCGCTGTTCTTCACCGTTGACATATAAACTAATCAGCTTGTTTCCAAAAGGATACATATTCGCATCCACAAATAAATACTCCCACTTTTGCATAGCAATCCTTAATGTAGTTAGTCATGTAGTTAGTCCTCAGTCATTAGTCATTAGTCATTCCCAATTCCCAATACTTCGGCTACGCAGTTCCTGGTCTTCGACTACGCGGTTCCTGAGCGTAGTCGAAGGGCGGTACAAGTTCCCAATTAATACGTTGTATTCAGGACACAGAAGTCACGGATACAGAAATAGCTGTTTTTCCCTTATTCTTTCCTCCTTATTCCTTCCCCCTTCTTTCTTTTTCCTTCTTCCTTGCCGATTCCCAGCAGTTACTGGACTGCAATTCTAGCCAAAGTAGTACCCCGGTAATAGTGCAACAAAATCTGCTGGTAGCCGTATCCCTGTCTGGCCAAATTGTAGGCACCCCACTGACTCATTCCTACAGCATGGCCGAAACCTTTACCCGCAACTTGAAAACCGGTAGGAGCTTGGCCGCTGTTCCTTGGGTTCCCACCCCCCCCATACTGAGGAATCACGGTAAACCGCGTACTCCTCAAATTTAAAACCCGGCGTAAATCTGCGCCAGTCATGACCCTAGAACCACCATCTCCAACTACTTTCATCCTTAAAACGCTGCCGTGAGCGGTAGTGCGTTCTGGCTTCATCGAGATCACATTGCCCACGCCAGAAATCTTACTGCTGATTTGAGCCCGAGAAAAATTTTCTTTCCATTGGTAAACTGGCGCCCCTTGGTCGAAGTCAGGAACAGCGCGCAGGTAAGGCAAGGGTTCCGTCCAAACATCCTCGACATTTTCAGTATGGCCCCCAGACGCAGAGTGGAAAGCGGCTAAAATTATCTGACCGTTGTAGGCCAGAACTTGACCAGCGGTTGCATCGACTGCGGAATAAGTGCCAGAAGATTCTGTTTGCAGTCCTTTGTAAACCTGCGAAGACTGAGTGCTGTCCACGTCGTAAAGCTCGGTTTCGCTTTTGAGGCGCTGGTGGATAGCGTAGGAACGGGCGGCGACTGCTTGGGCTTTCAAAGCCTCTTGAGGCCAATTGCCACTCATCTCGGCGCCGAGAACGCTGTAGAGATATTTTTCGATATCGACATAGTTGATGGCAGTCAAGCCTCCTTTTTGGGGGACTAGAAGCGTGCGTCCCCGATACCACCGATCGCCAATCCAGACATAACCGTTCCCCGTCGGCTCGATCCAAACTTGGTTGGCCGCCCAGCGACCGATCGCCACTGTTCCCGATCGCAATTGAGCAGACTGAGAACTGTTTGCCGACAGTTCGCCCAAATTGCGCCCGCTACCGTCCCGGATTGCAGCCTTTGTAGAACTGCCCACCTTTATCTGACTTGCCCCGTCTTGTACCGCAACTCGCAATATCAGCGCGGCCTGTGCTGGGGCTACCATTACCAGCCAAAACAACAACGAAATCCAAAAGTAGCGTTTTTTTAATGTCGAAAGAACGGAAACAAAGAATACTCCTGACTGCATTTGAAAATTTTCCTTTTATGCTGTATAAGTTTGACAAGTTTTAAGGGGAAGCTGCGGTTGGGGAAAAAGGAAGAGGAACGGAAGAAAGAAAACGTTAGAATTGGGTTTGGCACTCTGTGCCCTTGTCAAAAATGATTTGAGCGACTCGATCCTCGCAGGAACAGTGATTTATCCCGGTTCCTGGCTGCGACTATTTCCTGTATGTCGGATTAGTCGCACTCTGGATATATGTAACATATTTTTTAAGACTTAATTGAGGTGATTTGACTCTTGCAGATTACATTTCTCGGAACTAGCTCCGGTGTCCCCACGCGATCGCGCAACGTTTCCAGCATCGCCCTCCGGTTGCCCCAACGAGCCGAACTTTGGCTGTTTGACTGCGGCGAAGGAACTCAGCACCAGTTTCTCCGCAGCGACCTAAAAGTCAGCCAACTAAGCCGCATTTTCATCACTCACCTGCACGGCGACCATATTTTCGGCTTAATGGGTTTGCTGGCTAGCTGCGGTTTGGCGGGGAATGTCAAGCGCATCGATCTTTACGGACCTCCGGGACTTGAAGAATATTTGCAAGCTGGCGTTCGCTATTCTCAAACTCATTTTTCTTACCCGGTGAAGGTGCACAAAAGTCACGAGGGAGTCATCTATGAAGATGACGAATATATTGTTAGCTGCGGCCTTTTGAAGCACCGAGTTACTGCTTTTGGTTATCGAGTAACTGAGAAAGACCGTCCGGGACATTTTGATGTAGAAAAAGCTCAGGCTGCGGGTATTCCTTCGGGGCCGCTTTACGGTCAATTAAAACAAGGAAAGACGGTAAAGTTATCGGACGGGCGACAGTTTAAAGGTACGGATTTTTGCGGCCCGGATCAAATCGGGCGCAAGTTTGTGTATTGTACTGACACGGTTTTTTGTGAGGGGGCGGTGGAATTGGCGAAGGATGCTGATTTGTTGGTGCATGAAGCTACTTTTGCTCATCAAGATGCTCAAATGGCTTTCGATCGCCTGCATTCAACTTCGACAATGGCGGCTCAAGTGGCTTCGATCGCTGGGGCGAAACAGCTAATTATGACGCATTTTAGCCCGCGTTACGCTCCGGGGAATGCGATCGTCCTGGATGATTTGCTCAAGGAAGCGCAGGCAATTTTTCCGAATACGAAAATGGCCTATGACTTTTTGACTTACGAAGTGCCGCGCCCTGTTTAAAACTAGGGTTAATCAGACCTAAGATGTGACAGCTTTTTCAATAAGGGCGATCGGGGCGGGCTCTGGGGCCCACCCCTCAAGAAAATTTTAAATATCACTAAAATTGATAATAATACCAGTGTAAACTATATTAAACACAAATATTTATTAAATTTACCATGACATTTGGAATCGAAGCATTAGCCTTAAAAGTAGCACCAGCAATCGGGGCTGAAATTGCAAAAATAGCCTTCAAAGAAACCAGCAAAATACTCAACCCTAGCGACATTCAAAAAGCTTGGGTGGCCGGCATCGAAGCTGCCAACAGAACTCATGAATTATTCTATCCTTGCGAACAGGGATTAGTCGAAAATTTTCTAAAAAAATTCTTTACCGGTGCAGCAAGTCAAGAACTCCAAAAACCTTTTAACAACCAAGGAATGCCTCAACTAAAGTTTTTAGTTGAAGCTTTTAATGCAACAGTAGCAGAGAATAAGAGAATTCAAGGCAGATTTATTCCTGAAAAACAGGAGGTTTGGCTGGATGTTTTTGCAAAAACATATTTCGAGAAAACTAATTGTTATTTAAATTTTCAGGTTGCCAAAGCCGACTACTTTAAGCAAGTGGCGAACTGGTTTGATGATGTTAAATTTGCTGGCATTGCCGTCGAAGGTCAGGAAATCGAAAAATCGGAAAAATTGGCTCAGATTTTTGTGATGCCCGATGTCTTGGAAGAGGTAAATATTCATGTTCTATTGGATATCCAAGAATTGGAAGAAGGCAAAAACCTGCAACAGATGCAGAGAGAAACTCGCTCGGGTAGAAATTTTTTAGCATCACAATTATTGAATCAAAATCAATCAAATAAATTTGTGTTGTTGGGCGCTCCTGGTTCTGGCAAAACAACTTTACTGAGCTTTTTTGCGGTGATGTTGGCTCAGGATAATCCAGAAAAACTCGGCTGGGATTCTGGGAGAGATTGCTTGCCGATTTTGATTAAAATTCGTGATTTTGCTAGGCTTTCAGATATCAATATCCTCGACTATGCCCGCCAGTTTGCCGAGAAAACTATGTGCGTCAAACCGCTGCCCGAAGGCTTTTTTGAGTATTGGCTGGCCGACGGTAGGGCGATGATTTTGTTGGATGGATTGGATGAGGTTGTGGAAGAATCCAAGCGCTATGCGGTGGTGCAGCAAATTGAGAATTTTTTGGGGCAGTATCATCAAAATCTGGCAATTATTACTTCTCGCCCTGCTGGTTATAAGCGCGATTTTTTTAATACTTCGGAGTTTGAACACTATCAGTTACAACTGCTTGATAATGCTAAGGTTGATGAGTTTATTAATCATTGGTATGACAGCCGCGTTCGAGATCCGGCAGAAGCTCAACGCCGCAAAGATAGCATTAGAAAAGCTCTGAATGAAAATGATCGAATTAAATTGTTGGCGAGAAATCCGCTGTTGCTGACAATTATTGCTTTGATTCATCGCTATCAAGCGGTACTGCCTAGGGCGCGTCACAAACTTTATGAAAAGGCTGTGGAGACGCTGTTAAAGTGCTGGGATGCTAACAAAAAAATAACTGAGCAGTCGTCATTCAAATGTTTAGATGCAGACGACTTACGGCGGCTGATGGAAATTCTCGCCTATTGGATTCATACTCAGGGTAGTACGGATAATCCTGAAGGCGGAACGCTGATTGCCAAGGATGAATTGTTAGAGCAGTTAACTCAGAATATTAAAACAAAAAAACAGGTTGAACGGTTCCAGGCACAAAAGGAAGCTAAACGCTTTGTGGATTTTATTCAACAGCGGACGGGATTGCTCAACGAACAAGGACAAGATTTATATGCTTTTGTACACAAGACTTTTCAAGAATATTTGTGCGCTCAGGAAATCGGCTATCAGGCCGATGATGAGGATGATTTTGAGATTATTTTGAATCATATTCGCGAGCGTTTGCAGGACTCTCACTGGCGGGAAGTGTTGCTGTTGTTGATTGCTCAACAAAAACCGAAGAAAGCGGCGAAAGCGATGCGGGCAATTTTAGCTGCGAATAGCGAGTATGAGGAATGGTTGCACCGCGATTTGTTTTTTGCTGGCAGTTGCCTTGCTGAAAATATTAAAGAGTTAAAGGTGGCAGATTGCAGTCTGAATGTGGAGATTTTGGAGAAGTTGGTTGAGTTGGAAGTAAGGGGTAAGGGAAAGGTTGGTGACAAAGTTCGCTCTCAGGTTTTTCAAATTCTTTGCAGTATGAATGAGACTGAGTTTGAGGTGCAAACTTTGCAACTTTTGAAAGCAAAGGGTGTTGATGCAAATCGCTTGTGGAGATATCAAGCCGCATTAGGGGAAAAAGAAGCAGCTATCAGTTTTCTGTTGCTACGTCTCGAAGATGAGAACGAGGATGTGCGTCGTGAGGCAGCATTTGCCTTGGGCGGGTTGGGAAATGCTTCAGAAACCGTGATTAATGCCCTGTTGTTACGGCTCCAAAATGAAGATTATAGAGTGCGTCGTGACGCAGCACAAGCCTTGGGTAGGTTGAGAAATGCTTCGGAAACTGTAATTGATGCCCTGCTGTTACATCTTCAAGATGGGGATAACTCGGTGCGTTCTCAATCAGCATTTGCCTTGGGTAGGTTGGGAAATGCTTCAGAAGTCGTAATCAGTGCCCTGCTGTTACGTCTCGAAGACGGCGATAACGGTGATAACTCTGTCCGTGCCTGGGCAGCAGAAGCCTTGGGTAGCTTGGGAAATGCTTCAGAAGTCGTAATCAGTACCCTCCTACTACATCTCCAAGATGGGGATAACTCGGTGCGTGCCTCGGCAGCAGGAGCTTTGGGCAGGCTGGGAAATGCTTCAGAAGCCGTCATCAGTAACCTGCTTTTACGCCTAGAAGATGGTGATAACTCAGTCCGTAGGTGGGCAGCACAAGCTTTGGGTAACTTGGGAAATGCTTCAGAAGTTGTAATCAGTGCCCTCCTGTTACGTCTCGAAGATGGGAATGAGAATGTGCGAGCCTGGGCAGCAGATGCCTTGGGCCGTTTGGGAAATGGTTCAGAAGTCCTAATCAGTGCTTTGTTGGTATGTCTCGAAGATGAGCATCACTTGGTGCGTGGCTGGGCAGCAGAAGCCTTGGGCAACTTAGGAAATGCTTCAGAAGCTGTCATCAACGCTCTGCTGTTAGGTCTTGAAGATGGGAACGAGGATGTGCGTCACTGGGCAGCACAAGCTTTGGGCAAGTTAGGAAATGCTTCAGAAGCTGTCATCAACGCTCTGTTGTTAGGTCTCGAAGATGGACATGAGTGGGTGCGTCGTGAGGCAGTAGAAGCCTTGGGCAAGTTGGGAAATGCTTCAGAATCTGTCATCAGTGCCTTATTGCTACGTCTCGAAGATGGGCATGAGTGGGTGCGCCGTGAGACAGTAGAAGCCTTGGGCAAGTTGAGCCTGAAATCTAGCGAGGTTTTGCCTGCTGTCGTGCAATGGATCGATCGCCATCAAGATGCAGAATATGTCGGTTCAGGTATTGATGTGTTATGGGATTTGGTGGCGGGTGAGGGGAATCGATCGCCCGTGGGTTTTTAGAAGTATGTAGCTTTTGCGTGAGTAAAACCCGATCGCACTTCCGGACTTTTCACCAAAAATGCGGTCAGCCTGCTGTTTGACGATTAGGGCCCTCCATCCCCTTAATAACCGGGAACAGAGGTCAACTATTCAATCGAAAATCCAAAATCCAAAATCCAAAATCGATCGATTATTCAATCTAAAATCTAAAATCTAAAATCCAAAATCGGTCGATCGCCCCCAGCGACGGCCCAGGAGGGTCAATGGTTGCTACAATCGGGGAGGGTATATGTTGTGGCTAACACTACAGCCCGTAACCCTGAAAGCTAATAGCTAAATTATTAAAAATCTGCCTCTCCTGCCATGTTTAAAAATCTGCTAGGCGATCCCAACGCGCGCAAACTGAGAAAATTTCAGCCTTGGGTAGCTGATATCAATATTTTGGAAGAAGACTTCCGCGCACTCTCAGACGACGGCCTCAGAGGCAAAACGGCGGAGTTTCAAGAACGTCTGGCAAAAGCGAGATCTCTCAACGAAGAGAAAGAGATCCTAGACGAAATCTTGCCCGAGGCTTTTGCCGTCGTGCGGGAAGCGGGACAACGGGTTTTAGGAATGCGCCACTTTGATGTCCAACTCCTCGGCGGCATCATCCTGCACAAAGGCCAAATTGCCGAAATGAAAACCGGTGAAGGCAAAACTCTGGTGGCGACGCTGCCGGCTTACCTCAACGCCCTCAACGGTAAAGGCGTACACATCATCACCGTCAACGATTATCTCGCAAGACGGGACGCGGAATGGATGGGACAGGTGCACCGCTTCCTGGGATTGACTGTGGGACTGATTCAGCAGGGCATGGATCAGGTGGAACGAAAGAAAAATTATAGTTGCGATATTACCTACGCCACTAACAGCGAAGTCGGCTTTGATTATTTGCGCGACAACATGGCTACAGTCATGGAAGATGTAGTGCAGCGTCCTTTTAATTTCTGCGTGATTGACGAGGTTGACTCGGTGCTGATTGATGAAGCACGGACGCCTTTAATTATTTCCGGCCAGGTGGAACGCCCCAGTGAGAAGTATATACGGGCGGCTGAGGTAGCTGCTGCTCTGAGAAAAGACAATGAAGAACATTACGAGGTTGACGAAAAGGCTCGGAATGTGCTATTGACCGATGAAGGCTTTGGTGAAGCTGAGCGGTTGTTGGGTGTTACGGATTTGTACGACCCGGCCGACCCTTGGGCGCATTACATTTTTAATGCGATTAAGGCGAAGGAATTGTTTATTAAGGATATTAACTACATCGTCACTCCCGATCGCGAAGTCGTGATTGTGGATGAGTTTACCGGCCGGGTGATGCCGGGACGCCGCTGGAGTGACGGTTTGCACCAGGCGATCGAAGCCAAGGAACGGGCGGAAATTCAGCCGGAAACTCAGACGCTGGCGACGATTACCTATCAGAATTTCTTTTTGCTTTATCCGAAGCTGTCGGGGATGACTGGGACGGCAAAGACTGAAGAGACCGAGTTTGAGAAGATTTACAAACTGGAAGTGACGCTGATTCCCACTAACCGCATTACCAGCCGCACAGACCTTTCGGATATGGTTTACAAGGCGGAGGCCGGGAAGTGGAATGCTATCTCCCAAGAATGCGCGGAAATGCACGAGGTGGGTCGGCCGGTGCTGGTGGGCACGACAAGCGTAGAAAAGTCGGAGTTGCTGTCGCGGCTGCTGCTGGAGAGGAAAATTCCTCACAATTTGCTTAATGCTAAACCGGAAAATGTGGAGCGGGAGTCAGAAATTATCGCTCAAGCCGGACGCAAAGGCGCTGTGACGATCGCCACAAACATGGCGGGACGCGGTACTGATATTATTTTGGGCGGTAATTCTGAGTACATGGCGCGCCTCAAGTTGCGGGAGTATTTTATGCCCCGGATCGTGCAACCCGAGGATGACGACGGGTTTTCGGTGGTGCAAGTGCCTGGTATTGGTGGCCGCCCCGCAGCTCAAGGTTTTGATCCGACTAAGAAAAAAGTAAAGTCTTGGAAAGCTTCGGCGCAGATTTTCCCGACGCAGCTATCGAAAAATGCCGAACAAATGCTCGTGGCGGCGGTGGAATTGGCGGTGAAGGAGTACGGCGCGCGATCGCTCACGGAATTGCAAGCCGATGATATCGTGGCTATAGCTTCGGAAAAAGCGCCGACAAAAGACCCGGTAATTCAAAAATTGCGGGAAGCTTACAATCTAACTCGCAAGGAGTACGATGCTTTTACCAGCACCGAACACGATGAAGTCGTGCAGTTGGGAGGCTTGCACGTCATCGGTACTGAACGCCACGAATCGCGCCGGATCGACAATCAGTTGCGCGGCAGGGCGGGACGCCAAGGAGACCCGGGTTCTACGCGGTTTTTCTTGAGTTTGGAAGACAATTTGCTCAGGATTTTCGGCGGCGAACGGGTGGCCGGTTTGATGAAGGCTTTCGGTGTTGAGGAAGATATGCCGATCGAATCTGGAATGCTGACTCGTTCCCTCGAAGGCGCTCAGAAAAAAGTCGAAACCTACTATTACGATATCCGCAAGCAGGTATTTGAATACGACGAAGTGATGAACAATCAGCGTCGAGCAATCTATGCGGAACGTCGCCGAGTATTGGAAGGTTTGGACTCCAAAGAACAGGTAATTAGATATGCCGAACAGACGATGGACGACATCGTGGGAGCATACATCAATCCCGATTTACCTTCCGAAGAATGGGAACTCGACAAACTTGTGAGCAAGGTGAAGGAATTTGTTTATCTGCTCGCTGACATGACACCGGATCAGCTAGAAGATTTGTCCGTTGAGGAAATTAAAACATTCCTGCACGAACAAGTCCGCAATGCTTACGACATTAAAGAAGCGGAAGTTAATGCAATCCGAGCTGAATTGATGCGAGATGCGGAACGATTCTTTATTTTGCAGCAAATTGATACTTTGTGGCGGGAACACTTGCAACAAATGGATGCTTTGCGCGAGTCTGTAGGGCTGCGCGGTTACGGGCAGAAAGACCCGTTAATCGAGTACAAAACTGAAGGTTACGAGCTGTTTTTGGACATGATGACGGATATCCGCCGCAACGTGGTTTATTCGCTGTTCCAGTTCCAGCCGCAGCCGGCAATGCAAGTTTCGCCAGAGATGGTTTGAAAATAGTTAACTGTTAACTGTTAACAATTGACTGTTAACAGTTGACTGTTACAGCAGTGGTCATACCAATTCACTATGAACCTGCACTTAATATAGCTTCAAGGATATAGTCCCCACCACAGAGAGATAAAACTTCTTCATTTGTGAGAGATTTGATAATTATATCTACCTGTTCTTTGAGTTTATCTAGGGCTTGCTGAATCAGTGGTTCAAGTAAACACTGTATGGATTTGCCGACGAAAAAAGGTAGTAAGGGTGCAAGAAAAACAGGTAAAATAGCTTAAAACCCGTGCATCATCATCCCTGACCATGTACAGAAAAGCTGAGTCTGTTCCCAGCGAACCCCTTGACTTTGAACTCCCCAATGGATGCAAGTTAGCAGAAGATAACCGTTGGGTCAAGATGGCCCAACTAATTCCTTGGGCGGAATTTGAAGAAGCTTATGCTGGCAATTTCCCAACAGAAATGGGCGCGCCTGCCAGGTCATTTAGGATAGCGTTGGGGGCATTAATTATCAAAGAGAAACTCGGAATTAGCGACAGAGAGACAGTAGAACAAATACGTGAAAACCCCTATATGCAATACTTTATTGGTCAATCAACCTATAGTAATGCTGGGGGGGTGACAAAGAGGTCTACGAGATAGACTGTATCAGGGTTGCGGCCCGCATACCTTGTTGATAAAAGCGGC
>NZ_JAUBUI010000111.1:0-16362 GCF_036705385.1 Microcoleus sp. B3-A4
TATTTGTTACGTCACTAGAAATATATCTTTCTTTATCTATCTTAACATAGTTTTGTTTTTTCTCGCCGACCTACTTACCTAGTTTATCACTTTTTCGGTCTTAAGTAAACCGTATTGGGGACAATCCTCCTTGACGATACTTTTGCAGCCACCTAGTTACTGTTGAACCATCGCGTCCGAGACGTTCGGCCAGGGTTTTATGCTGAGTGATTTGTCCAGTTTTCAGCCACCACAACATTTGCAACCGTTCTTTCTGACTGGCAGTGCGACTGTTTTTTAGTTGTTTTTCCAAACTCTGTGCACTTTCTGCGATCACCAGAATCAGTTGGCGTGCCATACTAATTACCTCTAAACAGTATCTTTATTCTATGCAACTTCATGTAAAATTAGTATAAGAGGCTAGCTTCATAGATCTCAAATGGGTTCTATAATGCCGCCCCCTTTTTACCAGCCTTGGGTCTCCAAAGGCCGTTCCTTCTAGGAGGGAGACGTGAATTAGTATGGGATTGTCCACGGTTTATACCTCTCTCAAAACATGAGCCTAGTTTACTTTGACTTGTGTGTACACGGTAGATGTCTAAAGCCAGGGACTTCTCGCTTGTTTTTTGATGAAGAGAGGAAATTAAAAGTTAGGAGAAAATTGTATGCGCTCGACAAATATCAAAGGACCGATCGGCACTATTCACATCATCGAAGCCAGCCCCCCTGTCACCGCTGGGGAGTCGGAGGCGCTGCCGGTGGTGTTCGTGCACGGTATGACGGTTTCTGCGAGCATCTGGGAGGCGCAGCTTGCTCATGTCGCCCGTACCCGACGCGCGATCGCCCTTGATATGCGGGGACACGGTGATTCTGCACCGCCGGAGGACGGCAACTATGCGCCCGCCTCCTGTGCAGCGGATGTTTTGGCGGTACTGGATGGGCTGGGACTCGATCGAGTGGCGATCGTCGGGCACAGTTTCGGTGCTTGTATTGCCCTCGCTACAGCAGCCAGCGCACCGCACCGCATCGCGCAGTTGATCCTAGCAGACCCACCTGGAGATTTTACCAAGGTGCCTGCAGAGGTGCACGAGGCACGGATCGTCCCCTACCAGAGGGTTCTGGAGACGGAGGATTGGCGGGCTGCTGTGGAAACCAGTTTCAATGAGGCGCTGACAGGAAGCAGGGCCCATACGCGCGATCGGATTCTCGCTTGCTTGGCGGCGACTCCACGGGATTGTCTGCGTGGAATGTATCGCGGGATGTTTCCCTTTGAAGCTGTTGATGCTCTCGATCGCTACCTAGCAGCCCCTGGAACGCGGGCCCACGCCATTATTGCTCCCTCAAACACTTTTCCCTTCAGCCTCCACATCCTGCGTCCCACACTGACGACAACTACGCTACCCGATACGGGACACTGGCTGATGCTGGATGCGCCGGAGGCCTTTGCTAGGGAACTGGATATTTGTTTGGCAAAATAATCGATATGAATGACTCCTCGCTAAGTAGCTACAAACAGCAAATTCTTAATGACTTTAACAACCGTCAAAACTACGAAACTGAGCTTCATATACGGGCTGCAAACCGATTAGTAGAGTGGGCAAAAATACAACCGGATCAGCAAGTTTTAGATGTCGCTACTGGAACAGGTTTAGCGGCGATGGCTGCGGCTTTTGCTGTCGGTTCCACAGGTCGTGTTTTGGGAACTGACTGTGCTTCAGGAATGCTGCTGCAAGCCGAGCAGAAAGCCGCTGTTTCGGGATTGACGAATATCAGGTTTGAGAAAGTGGATGCAGACGAGCAAGAGTTCCAAGAAAGCCAATTTGATGTTATTTTGTGTTCGTCGGCGATCGTCTATTTCACAGATATCCCGACATCGCTGCGTCGATGGCACAATGCTCTGAAACCAAGAGGGTTACTTGCATTTTCCTGTCTGGCAGAAACCTCCCCTACCGCGTCTGTCTTGTTTCGGAAAGTAGTACAAAGATACGGTATTGCTATCCCGAATCCCAATGAGTTACTGGGAACGCCGCAGAGGTGTTGCCAAATGCTTGACAATATCGGGTTTGAAGACATCGAAATCACGACTGAGCAATTTGGCTTCTACTTGCAAGATGCGGAAGCTGCGTGGACTGGCAATGGCAAGAGTGCATTCGGGCTTCAAAATGTGAAATGGTCAGATGAACAGTGGCAGCAGTGCAAGCTGGAATATTTTACAGAAATAAATGAAGCTTCAACCGCAGCAGGTTATTGGAACGATATCACAATGTTCTTTATCAGAGCCCATAAATCTGGTCAAGTCGATGCACTCCTTACTTAACAAATCTTTTTTCAAAGTATGCAGCATATTCAGATCGCTAAAATTTTGGAGTTGGATGAGGGATTAATTATCCATTTAATTGAGGAAAGTCTGTCCCAAGGTTTTCAGTTTGTTGAAAGACTGGTTCGAGATTATCGTAATGGTTATAACTGCTTCGACAAGGTTGGTGAAGCTTTATTTATAGCGTCATCGCAGGAAAGAGCTATCGGAGTTTGCGGCTTGAATGGAGATCCTTATTTCAACGATCCAAAAGTTGGACGATTGCGGCATTTGTATGTTGAGTCAGCTTGGCGGGGAAAGGGGGTGGGGCGTTTATTGGTCGATCGGCTGATTTACGAAGCCAGTCAGCATTATCAGTTATTGACGTTGCGGGCAGATACGCCAGCAGCCGACAGGTTTTATCAAAAATTGGGATTCAAGACTCAGCGCAATTGGCAGCATACGACGCATCATTTACAATTGAGCGAGATAGACTGTGCGTGACTTTTAGTTTTGCCATAATTCATCGAGAGTTAAGTTGTGGGGGTTTGTGAGGATGAAGGCGTTGTTGTCTTTGATTAAGTCACCGCTACAGAGAATCGGCAAGCGTTCTTGATAAGCTTTAATCGCCAGGATATAATCTCTGTCTGCGAGTGTAGTTTGAATTTTCCGCAATTTGGCAATTACAAGACCGAGGAGAGTAATTTCGCCACTTAATTTTTTGGTATTTGGGGTGTGAATGTGCATAACAATTCCCTGAACAGTCGTGTTGGGAATGCGGGTAAGTAGTTCGCTTAAAATTTCAATTTGAGGGCGATTTTCTGCGTTTTCTAGGGTTTGGATTGCCTCGCGGATGCGGGCTGCATAATCTCCCAGGTTTTCCCGGTTAGGTAGCAATATTTCAAATTCTTCTGCATCGGCTGTTGGTTTGTACCAAAGTGTGGCATTATCTAAGAAAGGTTTGTCTTCATGCCAGCCGTGAGTTTGTAAGTAATCTCTCAGTTGATTTAGCTTGATTGTTTCGAGAGTTTGGCTATCTTTTACGGTGATTTTCATGGTTGAACTCCTTGGCTAATTCCCTCCATAATTGACTGAAGGGCGGCGACTGTAAATTGGTTGGTTCTGGGGATGGGGACGGTGACAGTGCTTGTGTTTTGTGTTTTTCGCTTTCCCCGCAGCGATATCCAATATCCGCAGCCTCTGATGCAGAGTTTTGTTTCGGACTGGGTTAACCAGTCTTCGGGTGTTTCGGGGATTAA
Source organism: Microcoleus sp. B3-A4 (assembly GCF_036705385.1). Taxonomy (NCBI): domain Bacteria; kingdom Bacillati; phylum Cyanobacteriota; class Cyanophyceae; order Oscillatoriales; family Microcoleaceae; genus Microcoleus; species Microcoleus sp. B3-A4. Next base: position 3,535 of record NZ_JAUBUI010000111.1, read on the forward strand.
AACGACAACTAAAATTCGGGGTATGGCGAAGTCATCCATTCTTAAGTCGTCGTAGTTTTTGAGCTTGAGGGGGTAGCGGATGGAGTTAGCGTCTTGGATATCACTTGATGTAGATTTTAACTGCAATTCTAAGCGAGGTGCTCTAATGGGGCCTGTCCCGCCTTTCGCAGCTACTCCCCAATCTATGCTGTCATCGTCTACGAAAGGTTTGTAGACGGAATAGCCGGCAACGGTGGTGACAGCTTGCAGGTAGATGTTGCTTAATTGTTCTTCTTGTTGGTTGATGTCATTAATTAATCCTCTCTGTATTTGAGTAGTTTACTTGACTAAAAAAGAAGATAAAATTACGTCAATAGCTGACAAAATAGCAGCGCATATTAGTGCCGAGATAGCCCTTTTAAACAAATCTGATATTTTGTCTCTGTTTTTCGCCAATTCCTTGATGGATTGATTCCAGTTTTCTATGATTGAGAGTCTATACTCTTCCTCTGTTATGTCAAGGCATTTTTCTCTTAATTCTTCTGGTAAAATTATTTGCCCTGCTATTTGCGGCTTAAATCCCAAGAAACAATAAATTAAAGAAATTATTAAAGCAAGGTAACTTGAAATCTTTAAAACCAAACAAAAATTACACTCCAAAGAAATATCCAAAGCATCAATATTTACTGCAAGCGAACGATCGGGTAAGGTTGAAAAAAAGCGAATTAGAGCTGCATCAAATCCCAGCACTACACCTAGTTTTGTATTAAGCCTATTGATACTCAGCTCTAAATCTTTTAATGCCTGAGAGGCGTATTCGTAAATTAGCGTTATATTGGGATTACATTCGTTATTACTCAAAAGAACCTCCATGTCTAATAATTCAGCAGATCAGCAAGAGTCTAATACTTCTCGAAAACCTCCCGAACCTCCAAAACCTCCAAAACCTCGTGAACCCATCAAGTTTGAAAAGACGGTGCATTTGAAAAATGATGGTGCGGGTTCCTGATATTTCTAGCTAGGTTCTCTAAATCCTTCACCCGAATCTCACCTGAGAGCACCTTGGGTCGCAAAACATCACGGGTTACAGCTAGGGTGAAGGATTGCTCTAAGCTTTTTCGATAATAGTTATCTTTACTTCGCACTCTCAGATTTTATCATTCCTCCTCAATTTCCACATCCACCGCTTATAACTCAGCTTCCAACTGCTCAATCGTCGGCAAACATCCTTTCAGGAAAAGCTGTTTCTAAGTCAACAGCTAAATTGTCTATAACTTTTGCTCCCCATCCTCGCTGCTGTTGCCTGTTTAAAATATTCCGTCCAATTGACCAGTAAAGCAACACTAATTCACAGTTAACAGAAAGTACGGCCCGCACTTGATATTGCACAATACGTTCCTTAAGTTCTCGCCAAAAATCATGATAATCTTCAGCAATTGACGAACTATCCGCCAGAACCCACCCTCGGCAGATTTTTCCGAATCATCGCCTCTAACTTGGCACTCTCGGCAAATTGCCTCTCCAACTTCGCCGTCAAATGCAGCATCTTCTCGTCCAAACCCTCCTCATCATCCTCCTCCTCCCAGGCCTCCGCCCCCACATACCTCTCAGGAGTTAAAACATAACACTTACCGTTTTGCTTTTTTGTTGCCCTTTGACTCCGCACCAGTGTTACAACTCTTCTGGAAAGTACATTTGCAGCCAATCTGCCCCGCCCTAAGCCAACTGGCCTAACTTCTCCAGAACTTAGGTAAAAAGCACCTAAAGTATGATGCGAAACTCGGGCAATACTCTTATTCTATAAATTCATCGGGCATTAAACCGATATCCACAACCGCCAAGATTTAGTGCCAAAAATTAAATCTTTCCGGCAAAAGTTGCTATTTAATGAATAAGACTTTACAATCCAGCAAGGTAAATGAAACTCTCAATGAGCAGTGCTGCAAGCACTAACCCGAAATGGGTCGCAAGTGCCAAAAAGCAGCAAAAGCTACATTTTTTAACTCTTTCAACAGCAAAGCATTGGCAAAAAACCCAGGGATCGACGGTTGGCATCTTGGAACGAATGCTTTGCTCGCAATACTACAAATGTATCAAAACTTGTCAGCCAAATTTAGTCCTAACAGATGCCTAGCTGTAACTCTTGCTGCGTAAGGTTTCAGTTTCTAATTAGGCTCGTTTTATTGTCTTTAACTACTTGAGGATTCGATCGCATGATTTCGCTTTCTACAACTCAATCCGATGTGCTACCTTTGCCTTCGCCAACCGTAACGGCTGCAACCCAAACCAGCGTGACTGCTGCAACTGGGGTGTGTGTGACGGTTCACGGTCACTTTTACCAGCCACCCCGGGAAAACCCTTACCTGGACGCGATCGAACGCCAAGCCAGCGCCTCTCCCGCCCACGACTGGAACGAACGCATTGACATCGAGTGCTACCGCCCGAACGCCTTTGCCCGCATACTCAACGATCGCGGCGAAGTCGCGGGGATCGTCAACAACTACGAGTATATGAGCTTCAACATCGGGCCTACACTGATGAGCTGGCTCGAACGCTACGACGCGGAAGTCTACCAGCGGATTCTGGAGGCCGATCGCAAAAGCTGTCAGCGGCTCAACGGTCACGGCAACGCGATCGCCCAAGTCTACAATCACATCATCATGCCCCTCGCTAACGAGCGAGACAAATACACCCAAATTCGCTGGGGGATCGCAGATTTTCGCTCCCGGTTCGGTCGCGATCCCGAAGGAATGTGGCTCGCCGAAACCGCCGTAGACTACGCCACCCTCGAAGTTTTAGTCGCTGAAGGCATCCGCTTCATTGTCTTAGCCCCCTCCCAAGCCGAACGCTGCCGCCCGCTAATCGGGCAAAACCACGAAGGGGAACATGGGCAAAATTCCGAATGGCACGAAGTCGGCGGGGGTCAAATCGATCCGACTCGCCCGTACCGCTGCTATTTGAAGCCGGAAATGCGGTTGATGGCTGACCACCAACTCTCGCCGCTGAGCACTCACTATTTTGGCCGCCAGCACTCCCAAAATTCCGAAGCCCCACCTGCCAACACTCCTTACATTGATATCTTTTTCTACGACGGCCCGATCTCGCGGGATATGGGCTTCAATGACGTTCTCAGCAGCAGCCACCACTTGGCCGGGCGCTTGGGTCAAGCAGTACGGGGAGACCACCGACCGGCTCAATTAATCTGCGTGGCGACGGACGGCGAAACTTTCGGCCACCACAAAAACAGTACCGAAAAATGCCTCGCCTACGCCTTCACAGAAGAGTTTCCCCGCCGAGGCTGGACGGTGACGAATTTTGCTCATTATTTAAGTCAAAATCCGAGCGCTTGGGAAGTTGAACTCAAACCCGTGACGGCCTGGAGTTGCTCTCACGGGGTCGATCGCTGGCAAGATGATTGCGGCTGCGGTGGTGGCGGCGGATGGCACCTCAAATGGCGCCGCCCTCTGCGGGATACTCTGAATTGGCTGCGCGATCGGCTGATTCCGATTTATGAAGAAGCGGGGCGCAAGCTGTTGAGCGATCCCTGGAAAGCCAGAGATGAATATATTGAGGTTATCCGGGATCGATCGGCCACTAATGTTGACAGTTTCCTTCAACGCCATCAAGTGCGCGAACTCGACGACGCCGAACAGGTGGACGCCCTGCGGCTGCTGGAAATGCAGCGCCACGCCTTGTTAATGTTCACTAGCTGCGGCTGGTTTTTTGAAGAAATCTCGCGGCCAGAAGGCGTGCAAATTCTGCGCTACGCGGCTCGGGCGCTGGAATTGGCGGCCGAAGTTACCGGCGTCCAGCTAGAAAAGGATTTTGTCGCTCAACTAGCCCTCGTACCCAGCAACGTTGAGTGTTTTAAAACAGGGGCAGAAGTTTACCGCCAACTGGTGGTGACAGCCCAAATTAGTCTCAGACAGGTGGCCGCCCACTACGCAATCAGTTCTCTGTTTGCCAAATTTTCCCGCGAAGAGCGACTTTACTGCTATCAGGCCGAGCAGGAAGATTTCCAAATTCAGCGCATGGGCTCGATGACTCTGGCTGTGGGTCAATTGCAGTTAACCTCGGAAATTACGCGGGAAACAGAGGTTTTTGTGTTTGCTGCGTTGCACCTCGGCGGCTGGGACTTCCACTGCTGCATTCAGCCTTTTGGCAGCCGTCGGTCTTACACTATGCTCAAAGAGCGGTTGTTTGGAGTTATGCAAGAAGCTTCGGCGTCCCACGCGATTCTGGAAATGGTACGCCTGTTTGGGGATCAGTCCTTTAGCTTGCGGGATTTATTTGCGGAGGAACGCCACCGGATCGTGCAGTTGCTGAGTCAGGAAAATTTGACTCGGTTGGATCAGCTTTACACTCAGGTTTACCGGGAAAATTACGGGGTGATAATGGCGTTCCACCGCGACGATCTGCAGGTGCCCGTAGAGTTGCAGGTGGCTGCTGAGGTGGCTTTGGGACACCGCTGTTTGACGGCGGCCAAGGCCCTGGAACTGGAAACCGAGGACGCGGAGGCGCTGCTGGCCGAAATTGAGGCGATCGCCACTGAAAGCGGCCATCTCCGCTGTCGGTTGAACGTTCCCGAAGTCAAGGAAATTTTGGAAAGGCTGGTTTGGCGATCGCTAGACACGCTACTGCAAGCTGGATCGGGCATGGATGATCGCTCGCCTGTCAATTTAGAAGCTGATATCCGCACGATCGAGCGTTTGATTGCAGTGGGCGATCGGCTGAGTCTGGGTTTGTGTCTGGATCGATCGCAGGAACTGTATTTCAATTCTCTGTACAGTCAAATTGTGCCTCTGTGTTTGGGCTGGCTGCAACTGCAAGAGGTGTCGGCGGGCGACAGTGTGGTCGCTGCCGTTGCCTTGGGGATTGCAGGTTCCGGCGCCGGCTGGGACTTGCCTTCGATCCGGCAGTTGCTGGAGTTGGGTCAAACCTTGGGCGTTGATGTTGAGTGTTGGTTAAATCAGTTAAGTAAATAGTTTCCTGATTAGCCAAATCAATTCCCGCCCTTGAGAATCCGCCCGATCGAGCTTTAAAGGCTGATCGGGCCTGCCGGTTCAACCGAGGATCTATCGGCATGGAGGCTTCCCGAGCTCGCGGCTGGCTATGGAAGCACCGACAGAACACCGACAAGTTTCTTTGAGTTTTCGCTGTACTTGTGTGGGAAGATAAAAAGACTGTCCGCAAAGCCTACAGGTGTTCTGCACCAGTAGGCTTTGCAGAGTTTTGAAGAGAGAAAACTAAATTTAAGTCTATGAAAGTTGGCGATCGCGTTTGCATTAAAAACTCTGTTGTTGTCTACCACCACCCTGAAAATCGCAGTAAACCATTTGATATTAAGGGTATGGAAGGAGAAGTCGTGGCGATCGTTCACGAATGGCACGGCCGACCTGTCAGTGCCAATTGGCCGGTTCTAGTTCAGTTTGACAAAAAATTTCGAGCTCACCTGAAAGAGGATGAGGTCGAGTTGATATCTTCGGAAGTCTAGCTGTCTCCAAAGTTGAAGCCGGAGCTCAAAGACAATATCCAATCCGGTCAGTCGATTTTAGATTTTAGATTTTAGATTTTAGATTTACTCCACAGATGAATCTGGAAGCTTGAACGATGGTCTAAAATTTTGGGCTGATCACTACTCCTGTCGGAAAGCAATTATCTGTTTTTGGGCGGGGGCCCTATAACTGTTGTAGAGTTTGTAGTGAGGAGTTCTGTTTTTTCTGTGGCTTTTAGTCGATCGGCGGGACTAAAGCCCTTACTACAAACCACCTTTTTTCTTCACTCCTTAATTTTTCGACCGTCCCCGGCTGAACCAGCCGAAGATATTCAAATCTCCCTGCATTTTCTGCAATTCCTGCTGATGCTGCTTGGCTGTAGCGTAATACCACTGGCAGTGAAGTTGTAGTTCTTGACGGTACTTAATTTCGTCGTAAAACTCGCGGACAATTTGATGTCTCTGAAAAATTTCGGCCGCGGGAGTCGGTTCTGGGGCAATGTTTTGCAACTCGTGGGGCAGCATGATTGTTTGGGGGCGACTGTGGCTAATATTTGCTGTAATGACTTTAAGCTAACACACTCAATCAATTTTGGATTTTAGATTTTAGATTTTAGATTTTAGATCGTATCCGTTTGATTTGGAATCTTATCTGATGATGTTTTGTAGGGGCCGGTTCGCCCAGATATTTGATAAGTATAGACAAATTATATAAACCCGCCCCGCCCCTATAATTGCGATGCAACCGGATTTGATATTAGTTTAAATTATTCAATCCAAAATCCAACATCTAAAATCTAAAATTATGTTAAAGCCATCCCCGCAGCCGATAAACGATTAAGCCGATATATTCTTTCAAAGCTTTAGTTGACTGGTTTAACTGATAGGTGTCCGGCAATAAATCCAAGGCGACTGCTTGCCAATTGCTTTGGGATGCTGCGATATCCTGCTGCGTTATCTGAAAGTCTGTTGGTGCAGCAATTGCTTTTATTCCCTGACGCTGGAAAATTAAGAGCGATCGAGTCATGTGCATCGCCGATGTCACTAGCAAAACCGGCCCTTTTATGCCTTTACTATCTAAAATTTTCCGCACGTTGACGGCATTTTGATAGGTGTTGTGTGAATCGGGGTCTTGCAGAATTGCTGATGCCGGTACGCCGATCGTTTGGGCAATTTCTGCCATGTCTGCCGATTCGGGAGACCCGCCACCTTTCCAATCTACTCTACCGCCGCTGAGAATTAGCAGGGAAGCTTTGCCTTGCTTGTAAAGTCGGGAACCATAGATTATGCGATCGCCCGCTTCGGCTAATTCTACCCAAGGACGGGGAGGTAAAGCTGCTTTGACACCGCCGCCCAAGACGATAATCGCTTCAGCTTGGGGGAGTTCGGCGGTTGGTAAGTTTTGCCATTCGAGCGATCGAACTAACGATTTTGAAACCCAACCGCTACTTCCGAGCAGTAAAATAATTAGAGCCGCAGCAATTGGCGCCGCCGCCCATTTGGGACGCTTCCAAAGTGTGATTAAAGCCGCCATCATTAACAGGCAACTCAACCCCAAAGGATAAATAAACAGTGGCAGGAGTTTCGACAGAAATACAAACATTCAATTGGGAATTGGGCATTGGGCATTGGGCATTGGGCATTGGGCATTTGTGACTGTTAACTGTTAACTAATGACTAATGACTAATGCTAGCGACGATCCTCTGGCCCAGACAACCAGTCTAACAATGTAGGAGCTTCACGCCTAGAAGTTTTGCTATATAGTTTGCTCTCGGTTTCCACTACTTCTTTATTGAGGATAGCATCCGAGGTTTTATCCTTGGAACGCATATTCGGGTTGAGTAGTAGTTCGTTGTGCCACCAAGCGACAATTAAACCTGCTGCCACACCACCGATGACACCAAGACCGAGACTCACGGGTAAGTTACATCCTACTAAGCGAAACCCAACGGTAAACAACACAAACCATATCAGCGCAGGGTTAAACCCCTTGGAGTCTCCGGTAAATTTTGGCATGAGCTGCAAGTTGTGTTTGTAATAACACAGAAAGATATTGACAATATTAGCAGACAATCAAATTGGCAAGGGCGATCGCTCTGCAACTACTCCCTACAAATCAAGTTTAATTGTACCTCTAAGTCTTGCGCGGTATCTACAATGTTTACAGAAATTTGCTCTAATTCTGTACAAGGTTCAAAAGCTGCTTGCTGCGAACTCAATAGTTCTGCCGTCGCGTCGGCAATATCGCCCTTGCGGTGTTGCAGTCGTTCTCGCAATACTTCAATTGGTGCGGTGCAGTAAATAATTTGCAGGGGCAAGCCGTGGGATTGAGCCTGATTAATCGCATCGGTTCTCAAGTTTTGCCGATCGAACTTTGCATCTAAAATCACATCCCAACCTCGGTCAGCAAGAATTATCCCCAACTCTAACAATCTACCATAAGTCTGGGCCGTCATTTCATCCGAGTACAAATCTTGCCCCCCGCGTTCATTTAAAGGAATTCCGCCTAAATGTTTGCGAACAGCATCCGATCGAATGTGAATTGCGCCAGTGCGACGAGCCAAATATCGAGCTGCTGTACTCTTGCCAGAACCAGACAAACCCGACATCAAAGTTAACTTTCCCTGGCGCGGTTTTGTGTATTGCCAAGCCAGTTTATAGTAATGAGCTGCTGTCTGTGAAATATCTGCTTTTTGGGTAGTTGAAATAGCGGAATCGTCCAACATTAACGAAGTTACTTTTGCTCTAACATAAGCTTGACGACTCAAATACAGAGGCAAGAGTTGCAGTCCTTCCCAATCCCCTGTTTGTTCGATGTAAGTATTGAGAAAAGCATTGCCTAAGTCTCTGCGCCCCCGCGATTCCAAATCCATTACTGTAAAAGCGACATCGTACATGACATCAACAAAGCGAAAAGGCTCGTTAAATTCAATGCAGTCGAACAGTAATATTTTATCTTGCCATAAGGCTATATTACGCAAGTGCAAATCTCCGTGGCACTCGCGAATTTTATTATTAGCAATCCGCAGGTTAAATAACTCTTGATTTTTGGCAAAAAACGCATCTGTATAATCTTTAGTTTCCTGAAATTGTGCCTGAGTCTGGGGCCCACCGATATATTTTTGTGAAATTCGGTAATTCTTATCTATTGTTGTGCGAATCTGACTGACTTCGCCAAATCGGCGAATGTAGCTATTACTAATTGCCGTGCTGTGAAAATTGGCAACTTCCCGCCCTAATTCTGCCATAAGTTGCTCGGTCAACAGTCCGCGTTCCAACAAACTGAGCAAGAGCGAATCTTGAGGAAATTCTCGCATTTTCAGCACGTATTCTACAGCAATTTCGCCAGAATTTATAGCAGGTAAGCTGCTACCCAAGTGAAACGAATCGCCACTTTGAAGAATTGGCAAAACTTCTAGATAAATTTCCGGTGCAGTGCGCTGGTTCATCAGCAATTCTTGATTGCAAAAATGCTGTCTCTTCTCCAAGGTTGAATAATCGAAAAAGCCAAAGTTAACTGATTTCTTGATTTTGTAAACATAGTCTCCTGTGAGGAGGACAAAGGAGCCATGAGTCTGAATTAGCTGCACTGGTTCTGTCACCCCGTGCGGGTAAAACCCGGGCTGCAACATTTGCTGAATCAGAGGTGGGAGACAAGTATCAGTCATATCGATTTTAGATTTTGGATTTTAGATTTTGGATTTTGGATTAGATCGATTTGGGCTTTGGGATTTAGATAAAGAGAACTTAAAGAAAATAGATGTTGAATTGAAGTCGATTTATTATAAAGTTGATAATTAGTGTAAACCAAAAATTACTGATGACAGAAAACAATCAAGATTCCCGTTCCGTGGATGTGTTTGGCGTAGGCAATGCCCTTGTAGACATCCTAGCATTGGTAGAAGATGAATTTGTACTCGCTCACGGGCTGAGTCGCGGCGGGATGACGCTGATGAATTCGGAAACCCAGGGGGGGATTTTGCACGATTTAGAGCACAATTCGCTGCAAATGCGATCGGGGGGTTCGGCGGCAAATACGATGATTGGTTTGGCTCAGAGTGGCGGTAAAGCGTATTATTCGGGGAAGGTTGCTAAGGATACTAACGGCGAATTTTATCGGCAAGATTTGCTGGCGGCGGGGATTGATTTTAATGTGCATCCTGCTGCTGAGTCTAAGGAACCCACTGGTACTTGTGTTGTGCTGACTACGCCGGATGCGGAACGCACGATGTGTACTAATTTGGGGGTTTCTACTACTCTGGCTGCGACTGATATTGATGTCGATCGACTGGCTCACTGCAAGTACAGTTATGTTGAAGGCTATCTTTGGGATGCTCCCGATCCGAGAAAGGCTAGCATTGAGACGATGGAACAGTCTAAGCGTCTGGGTGTGAAGGTGGCTTTTACTTTTTCGGATGGCTTTTTAGTCGATCGATTTGCTGATGATTTTCACAAGGTGGTTTCGGAATATTGTGATGTAATTTTTTGCAATGCTGATGAAGTTCGGAGCTTTTTCAAGGAGGAATCTCTGGAAGAGTGCGCTCGGAAAATGAGCGAGATTTCGGATTTGGCTTTTATCACTAATGGGGATAAAGGCTGCATGGTGGTAGAGAACAAACAGATTGTTGATGTGGCTGGATTTCCGGTAAAGGCGATCGATACTGTGGGTGCTGGAGATGCTTTCGCGGGCGGTGTTTTGTTTGGAATTACTAACGGTTTGAGTTCTGCACAAGCGGCTCGCTGGGGCAATTTCTTGGCTTCTAGGGTGGTGCAGATTCATGGGCCTCGGCTTGAGGGTTCTCAGGCTCATCTTTTGAGTGAGGTGATTTCTCGTTAGGAATTGAAAGGGGCGATCGCACTTTTTGTGTTAAGGGCGATCGCTCTTTTTTAAACCGCAGATGAAGGCAGATGAACGGGGATGAACGCAGATGCAGCAAGGGCAATTTATATGTATCTAGGACTTACGCATTGACAAAAAATATCATCTATGTATTCTAGACAATGCCATGACTGAATCGGTTTGCCAAAATATGCTCACGTATAACTGAAGTGAATAGATTCCTTTGGACTTCATACCAGTTACTAATTATTTTTTCAGACCGCATCAACTCCAATTTTACAAATGCTTGAAGTGAACAAAATATATGAGTCTTGATTGCAGAGGTGTCTCTCACCATGAAACGACAAATTCCACATACTTGTTTGATGGCTCTATGAAATGTTTCAATTTGCCAATGAGTATCATGAATTGTGAGAAATTCATTTCTTGTTATATCCTGAATCTTTGACTCGTCTGGCAAATACAAAATATAGTGTCTAGATGCCTCTTCTTTAAAGCTTTTCCTAAACAATTTTATAAATCCAAATTCTTTCAAATGAGTTCTTAATCCTGACTCAGGAATGACCAGAGTGCTTACCTGGCAATAATTATGTGGCTCATTGGAGACAGTCCTATTTTTTTCAATTCCGAAGAGAAAACCCAATTTCTGGTTTTTTAGAAATTTTAAATTTTCCACTCCTGAATACCAACTATCTCCTGTTACTATTTTTGGCTTGACTCCCCAATTTATTATTTCACTCACCATTTCTCTAAAGTAATCGTTTTTGGTTTTTCCCTCCTTTTTATCATAGATTCTGTAATTTATTGGGACTGAGTTACCATTAATATCGCTGTAATATAGGGTGATTAAATTTAAACCTATAATAGTTTTATGAGCTTTTCCTGACCAAAAATAACTAATCAATTCGGCATTTTTAGGGTCGCTGTAAATCTTTTCTATGACTGTATCGTCTACACTTAGTATCCCTCCTGTCAAATTGATTATTTTCTCTATCTGACTGAATAAGTCTTTCGGCTCATACCTTTCTCTTAACAAAAACCGATTGATAGAATCGTGAGAAACATCTCCCAATATCTCTGACAATCTGCTACATCCTCCCAGTTTGGGTTCTGACAACAAAAATAAGGTGTAAAGGTCGGCGTTGCATTGTGCCGTAGAGGGTTTAGTTATTTTTCTCATTGTTCCATCCTTAGAAAGGAGACGACAATTATTTATCAATTCACTGTTTGGTTATTTTGTCAATGCGTAAGTCCTAGTATCAAAAAAATTGATATAGTTTTCTCAGCAAGATGAGGTACAATCACAGCAGTGAGTAAACCAATTCCAAATATTTTCGCTCTGTAACTTCATTAAATGCAAAGTTTATCGCTTTTCCTAACTCTTAATAATTAGTCGTTTTGATAAAAAAGAAAATATTTTTTAGTTTGAAGCATAAATTTTCACGGTTGTGAGAAATCCGGCGAATATGGCGATAAATATATTAAGTTTTCCCTTAATTTCTGATGGCTTTTTCTATTTATTGTCCGGTATGAATAGTACAATTATCCATCACTACACAAACCGCTTTCCATGATTTTGGTACGAGCTTTCGGATGATAAAAGCCTCAAATGTCATTGCATCAGTTGTACCTGTTAAATTGACTGATGTTAGGAGTTCATTAACCGATATGTCTCCAATTATTGAGACATTATCAGAGGAATTAGCGCAAATGGGCGATCGCTATTCTGGACATCCCAAAGCCTTACAACTCGTCGCAGCCTTGATTCGAGATGATACCGAGTTTCAGGGAAATGTCGGGATTTTTCTGCACCAGAGAGACTGGTTGCTGATTCGAGATATTGAAAGAGCGATCGATGAAATGATAGCCCGTCTCAGCGACGGCGAGCAAACTTGTCTCAGCCGAATTTCTGTCTATCAAACTTCAGAATATCCGCTATCTTTTTCAGGGATTAGCGCTCAAATGCCAGAAGTTAGCAAGTATGAACTCAAAGAAAGTATTATTCAGGCACTCAAGCGCCGACAATTGCTATATTACGATCGCCACCTCAAATCATATCAGTTGCATCCGCTAGTTCGAGAAAAGGGCGAGTACCTGCTAAGTCAACATCCCGAAAATCTCCGTACCGCCCACAGCCAAGCCTATCACTATTATATCAACATTCCCCTCAAACCAAAATCGGAATGGCAAGATATCGAGGATATTAAGCCCCTAATCAGAGCGCACTATCATGCTTCTCAAGCAGGATATTTAGATGCAGCAAATGCGATTATTTCTGAAGTCTATGAGTATTTGCGGCAGTGGAATTGTGCAGAGTTAGTATGTGCAAATCTACCGTTGCCCTTGTTAACTGAAGTAAAAAACATTAGCCTTTAAGATGCGGGCAAGATGCCCACCCCACAATAAATTTGATGTGCTGTGGAACGGGCATCTTGCCCAGGGTAAACGCATCTAAATTAATTTGACAAAAACGTGAATTTGTGCATTACTAAATGACTAAAAAAACCTTCTTAA
>NZ_JAUBUI010000112.1:0-15938 GCF_036705385.1 Microcoleus sp. B3-A4
TTTGACTAAATGGTTCGTTGAAATCTTTTGTCGAAGTGAGTGAAATTTTGGATCATTTTTTCGTTGGAACACTCTTAGTAAAATCTGCACTGCTGTTTTCAGGTCGTCTGACCAGGTTTCGACAGCACCCAATGGCGTTTGCGACCAATGGTGCGATCGCAGCAACGCCCCCAACTCACCGCCCCCACCAAACAACTTCTCAGCCATTGCCCTGAATTTTTCCGCCCTCATGCGTTTAGTTCCTTATAAAAAATACTTCCTTCGCATGGACTGGCAGTGTTCTCGTACCGTGGCATCACTTGACTCCGATAGCTGATTCAAAAGCATCTCAATTTGCTTTTGAGCTAAAGGAGAGGGAGTTGCGTGTCCATTTTCCCAGCGATTAATCGTTGGGAAGGATACCCCAAGGTGAACCGCGAACTTTTCTTGGGTCAGCTTCAGGGTTTGTCGGAGTTCTCGAATCAATTGACCGATCGCTGGCTGTTCAATACCGACGTATTGCTGATGAAACGCCATAGCTCGCAAACTTTATAAAGTTCTTTATTCTTAACTTTGGCTTGTTTTGGCTTTGAAGCAATATCCCTCAAGACATAAGCGTGAAAGTTACCTGTAAGTATTCAAAAGCGATCGGATTCTGTAGTAAATTGTAGTATGCTCGATAAAGCTTTCAGAGTTAACAGGAGTTCATATGGGAATGCAAATTGAACCCTACAACCCTCACCACCTTGATGCTGTTATTCATCTTTCACTTCGAGCATGGGCTCCGGTCTTTGATTCGATTCAGAAGGCGATGAATGCTGATGTTTACCAGGCATTCTATCCCAATCATTGGCGTGTGAGCCAACAAAAAGCTGTCGAGGATGTCTGTGCTGCGGAAGACACGAATGTATGGGTTGCGATCGATGCAGGTTCTACTGTGGGCTTTGTAGCCGTGAAACTACACTCGGAGGACAGCATGGGTGAAATCTACATGGTTGCCGTCGATCCAGACTTTCAAGGTCGCGGCATTGGTAGCGCTTTGATAGAATTTGCTCTGGCTTGGATGAAAGATGCTGGGATGTCTATTGCTATGGTTGAGACTGGGGGCGATCCCGGTCATGAAAGAGCCCGTCATACCTATGAAAAGGTGGGCTTTGAGCTATTCCCAGTCGCCAGATACTTTAAAAAGCTCTAGGTGCAGATGTGTTGATTTGGCGATCGCATTCTATACTTCAACTTAATGCGATCAATCGCCCGCTCTATTAGAAGAAATAGGTTTTAAGAGAGCTAAAGAGAGGCAAACAAGCTCCCAGCTATCAGTCTGCTCAAAAAGCTTTAAGACGATTAATCGAATTGGCTACTACAACAACGACAGCAACAACCCGTTCCGAGTAATACATAGATAACTTCCCGTCCCCGTATATTACTTGGATAAGGATTTTTTGTGAGTGAAGCCAATGATTGTTGGATTCCCGGAAACGGCTCACCGGAGGCAGCTAATTGTGAAGTTCGCCAACAGTATCGATTGCTACTCAAACCCCGATTTCAAGATTTGAGCTAACGCATCTTTAGTCGAGATCGCCTTGAGTGCAGCGCTGTTGATAAATTTGAGCTGCTTTATCTGTAGGATTGCGGCGCAGGCACTCAGCAAATAATCGCTCAGCATCTCTAAGCTTTTGCCCATGGTAGAGTATCAAAGCTTCTTCAAATAGCGTTCTCGTGGCTACCTTGCCCTCATAAGTCTCAGGCGGATCGGCATCGAAAACTTCAAACATCGATACCGCTTTTGATTTTCCCTTAACTTTTACGCGATCGATAAGACGGATAGCAAACTGGTTAGAATCTGGCAAAGACTGGAAAGTTTGGTGACTAATTAACATCGAAATCCCATATTGCTTAGTCAAGCTTTCTATCCGCGAGGCTAAATTCACTGCATCGCTAATCACGGTGCTATCCATCCGATTTTTTCCCCCCACCGTACCGAGTATTAAAGAACCTGTATTGATGCCAATGCCAATCTTAATTGGCACGTATCCAGAAGCAGTGCGATGTTGATTATATTCGGTAAGACTATGTAGCATATCAATTCCTGCTTTCACTGCATTATCTGCCTCGCCACTAAATAGAGCCATAATTGCATCACCAATATATTTATCAATAAATCCTTGATTTTCAGTAATAGCTGGCTCCATGTGAGACAAATAGGAATTAATAAATTTGAAATTGTCTTGAGGGTTCATACTTTCCGATAAAGTTGTGAATTCGCGAATATCAGAAAATAGTACCGACATTTCCTGTTGAACTTGGTCGCCTAATTTAACATCAGTAATGCTCTCTTTATCCAATAATTGGAGGAATTGACGGGGGACAAAACGCTCAAAAGCCTGATTGAGTTCGGTGAGATTATTGTAGAGACGGGCATTATCAATGGAAATTGCTGCCTGAGAGGAAAGCAGATTTAAAAGTTCTACGCGATCGGGAGTAAAAGCCTCTGTGGTTAGATTATTTTCTAAATAGATAATTCCTGCCAGTTTACCTTGATGTTGGAGAGGGAAGCACAAAATTGATTTCGGCTTATGTACTTTGATATAGGGAGAATGAGCAAATTTAGGGTTATTGGTAGCATCGTTCAAGACTACACTTTCCTGCGTGCGAGCCACATAGTTAACAATTGTGTGAGACATTAGAAGTTTATCCTCAGGTTCCCATACAGACTGGACGGGGATTGACTGCAACACAGTCACACCATCTTCATCCACCGAACCCTCAGCTTCAATCAGCAATTTTCCCTTAGTTTCCAGAATTAGAAAGCCCTTTTGCGCTCCGGCATTCTCAATAATAATCCGCATCAATTTCGCCAGTAATTTATCTAGCACAATTTCCTCGGATAGGGTTTGTGAAGCTTTCATGATTGCGATCAAATCCAGCTCAGAAGAAGTGCTACTTCCTGTTGTAGTAGGCGGCGTAGATAGCTTTGTGCTAAGTGTTCCCCTGTTCGAGGTATTTCTTTGTAATAACTGAGGATAGCGCGTATCTAAATTGTTAACTTTAGCTGTTGCCCCCCAGCGGAGATAGCAATAACGGGCATCTTGCATATAGACTTGCGCGATTTTATCTTGGCCTAAAGCGAGATAAAACTTAGCCGCGAGTTCATGCGCTAGTGCTTCTTCATTGATGTATTCATGTTCTTTGGCAAGATCAATAGCTTTTTTGTAATAGTCCATTGCCATCATCTTCTCTCCTTGAACCCGGTGCAATTCTGCTTCCACTAGATAAAACTTGTGTAAATGATTCATTGGGGCATAATGCGCCCATTTTTTGAGTTTTTTCTGGTTAGCTCGCACCTGGTCGAGTAAGCCTTTCTGCTGGGATTTCGAGGTAGAAGAATATGTAGCAATTCGTGCGAGAGAATCGTAAAAGTAAAACAACGTAACGATCAGCAACCCTACTGCATTGTCTACACATCTGGCAGCTAGTGCCGCATTGTCTAGGGCTTCCTCGTACTCTCCAAATAGGTAACAGAGTGTCAGTTTTTCAAAATATATAAAAAAAAGTGCGGTTCGGTCATTCGCCTCAATAAGCAAGGGCAGTTTTTTCGACTCGTCAAAAAAATCGCCAATTAAACGGCAGGGATTTTTCGATTGCCCCATCAAATTCAGCGCCCTCTGCCGATTTAGACTAATCTCATGCAGGTTTTGCTCTTGCTTTAATTTTTGGATAGCATCGCTGTATTTGGTTGCCTCCCGCTCAACAACAGCTAACTCCTGTCCTATGCAATAGGAATGGTAGGAGTACATCTCTACGCAATACGTCCCATATTCTAAATCTCCTGTTTCTAGTCCGATAGAATATCCGAGCAGCAAAGGCTGTAACGTATGTCTTCCATGCTCCTGCCAATGCCTAATAAAGTAATTAAAAATAGAGATTACTTTAGTTTTCACGCTCCTAGCGTTGAGCCGCTCTGATAGACTTAAAGCTAGATTGCCAAATTTATAACCAGATTCAATGTCTCCTAATACTCCACAAAGAATCAAACCATAAGATACATACATCACTGAGGAGAAGGAAGCATTGCCGTATTGGAGCGAGATATTGATACCTTTAAAAATAACCAGTGGGAATAAATTAGGAGCCGCTCTATAGGAAGCAGAAACCATTCTCGCTAGAATACGACTTGCTGCCAACTTATCAGGAGCAGTCATTTCCGGTAAGTCGATTAAGTCCTCAATGCGTTTCCCCCGCAAGGCTAACTTTGTCCCTGTCAAACCGAGTAAGACATCTAACTTACTGGGCTTTTTAGGCAAACTGACTCCTAACAGTTTCAGAACTGTTAATCCAGTATCGAGTGCTTCTAATAGCTCGTCCTGTGCTAGATAGGCAGAGATTTTGACTTCATAAATTTTCACCTTATCCAACAATACTTTGCCCTGTTGTAGCACGACTGGAACTAATCTCTCCATTTCATCGAATTGACCGCACAAATAGGCAGCTTCTGCGGCTTCTACATACAGAGCAAGTGTAGTATCGTACTGCCTCTGCCAACTTGACCCTCCTTCACTTCCCCTTTTGCTAAGGGAGGACTGAGGGGGGTTCAACAATTCTAAGCCGCTTGTTAAGTAGGTAAGGGCAGGTTGATAAGCGACTGATGCTTTGGCTTTCTTGCCAGCTATTAGGTTTAACTTTGCCAATTCATCTCGTTTCTGTTGGTTTTCGAGCAGGTTGCTGCCGAAATTCAAGTGATTAACAATGTCAAAGATTTTTTCTTCTTGCTGCTGGAGTGGGGTATTATTCAGGAGTAGCTGACCGATTTGCAGATGGTAGGCTTGCTTGCGGTGTGAGGGAATGAGAGAATAGGCGGCTTGTTGGATGCGATCGTGGACAAACCTGTAAGCTACCTTGAATTCATCCGGATTTCGATCTGTTTGCAGAAATTTGTAATCATCTCCCACTGGGACAATTAGACCTTCTCGCACGGCTGACCAGAGTTCGTTTGCTGTTTCTTTGGGCTGCTTTTCACCTACATTTGAGAGAGTTTTTAAATCAAACTGGTTACCGATACAAGCAGCCGTTTTTAATACTTCTTGCGTCTGTTCTGGTAGTTTTTGAATTTTTTGAGTCATCAACTCAACAACATTATCGGTAATACCTCGTTCTTGAATTCGATCTAAATTCCACTGCCAACTGCTACTGAGAAAATCGAAATCTAATAGGTTTTCTGTATAAAGCGACTGGAGAAACTCTTTCAGGAAGAACGGATTCCCCTGAGTTTTGGCAAATACTAATTCGGCTAAGGGCTTTGCCCTTTCTGCGTTGCATTTAAGCGTATCGGTAATTAACTGATTAACACAAGTTAAATCTAACGGCGAGAGCAAGATAGAATTTACAGTGGCTCCAGATTTTTTAATTTCTGATAAGGTAATTTTTAAGGGATGGGCTGCACTGACTTCATTATCCCGATAGGCTCCAATTACCAGTAGATACGAAGTATCTACATCAGTCATCATTAACTGCATTAATTTCAGAGTAGCGGAGTCTGCCCACTGTAAGTCATCTAGAAAGATAACTAAGGGATGCTCTTGTTGACAAAAGACATGAATGAAGTTTTGAAAGACTAAGTTAAACCGATTTTGAAATTCAGTCGCGGCTAGCTCTAGGACGGCTGGTTGCTTGCCAATAATCAGTTCAACTTCAGGGATGACATCAATAATAATTTGTCCGTTGGCTCCTAATGCTGATAGGAGTTTGTCACGCCATACCTGTAGTTGTTCGGACGTTTCAGTTAGCAGTTGTCGAACTAATTCTCGAAATGCACTGACGATAGCACTGTAAGGAATATTTCGCTGAAACTGGTCAAACTTACCAGAAATGTAATAACCGCGTCGTTCGGTAATGGGTTTATAGATTTCCTGAACTAATACTGATTTACCAATACCGGAATAACCAGCAACGAGCATGAGTTGGCTGGTGCCATGAGTTATCCGCTCAAAAGCTGCGAGTAACGTTTCAATTTGGCTTGACCTGCCATAGAGCTTCTGCGGGATTTGAAATTTATCAGAAATATCCTGTTCGCCTAAAACAAAATCTTCAATCTTTTCACCGCTTTCTAGTTGCATCAGACAGAGCACCAAATCGTCTCTGAGGCCTAAAGCACTTTGGTATCGTTCCTCTGCTGTTTTCGCCATGAGTTTCATCACGATTTCTGAAACGACTAGAGGAATTGCGGGATTAACTCTATGGGGTGGGACGGGTTGTCTAGCAATATGACAATGAACCAACTCCATTGCATCGGTAGCGTCAAAAGGCAATTGGTTTGTCAATATTTTGTAAAAGGTAACTCCGAGGGAGTAAAAATCAGTGCGGTAATCGATCGATCGATTCATCCTGCCTGTTTGTTCGGGAGAAATATAAGCTAACGTTCCTTCTAAAACATTAGGGCTTTTTAAGGCAGTGTTTTCCCTGGACAAGACTGTGGACAAGCCAAAGTCAATAATTTTTAATTCTGCGGTTTGATAGTTAAAAACAATATTGGACGGGTTAATATCTTTATGGATAATGTTTGAGGAATGAATTCTCCCCAGAGTTTCAGCGATCTGAATGGCGATTTGGAGAAATTCTAATAAGGTAAACGGTCTTTTTTCGAGTAATTTTTCTAAGGATTCCCCACCGAAATCCTCTAATAGCATTACCAGCGTGTTGTTATGTTTTCGTAGCTCGTGAGCCTTAACAACTCCCCCTTGTTCAAAGCTACGGGTGATTTCATATTCCTGCTGGTAACGGACAAGTTCGGCAGGGGTAGGATATTCTTCTTTGAGGACTTTCAGGATAAGCGGTTGGTTATCTTGTTCTCTAATTCCCCGGTAAACAAGTGTATTGGCACTTTCGTAAATTTGGGCTAAAACTTTAATTCCAGGGAGTTTAATCATGTTTGGCTCTCCATTTTTGGCAGTCATAAACTTTACGGGCGATCGTCAGCGACTGCTGATGGTACTCAATCGCCTTGGTCGAGTTGCCCAGGGAAGCGTAAACATTTCGCAGATTACCCAATGTTGCCCCCTCACCTGAGCTGTTTTTAATCTCTCGCTAGATAATCAAGGTCTGTTGACAACACTCAAGGCTTCTTGAAATTGACTTGTCTGACCATACTGATTTCCTCGCTCCAAGAACTTAGCATCGCAGCCAACAGGCTAGTATTTTTTCTAATATTCCTCCCAGGATAGCCGAGACGCTTCCGGATAGTATTGAGACTGACTCCTTCATTAACCAGTTCAGTCGCGTGTGCGTGTCTGTGTTCATGGATGGTACAGCTTATGCCTGCCTTGGCACAATAACCAACCCACTTCTCCTGAACCGATCGCGTAATAAGCCACCCCTTCCATTCTTTTGAAGCTAGATGCCAAGTCCAATGAGATTTCTGCCATCCCCAAAGTGCGGGAGATTCTGGAGATGCTGCCGGGTTGAAGGATGAAACCCGACACTCATCACTGCTTCTCCACCTCAACCCGGGGCGATCGCCCAATCGAGTCATGTTTGGTTTCACGTTACTTATTGATTTACAAGCAATGACGTGACAGGCTCAACCCAACCTACAGCGAGGGGCGATCGCACTCGTTCCTGCTCTGCGAAGGCTCCGCCTCAAGCAAGCGGTAAAGCCGCATCGGAGCGGTAGATTGCGACATTAGGTTAATGCTGGATAAGACCGATAGAGAGGATATTATCAGCAAAATTGACAAATAACACCCCTGATTTCCAGGATGAACTATCAGAAGCGATGGATAACACCCAAGAACCCGGACTTAATCTGCTAAGTTTCTGTTTAATTCCTTAAAACTAGGATGTTGTCCAACAGATATGATGGATAATCCAACGAAGGTAAAGGTATTATCCAGCATATCTGCGGTTGAATACATAGCTATATTTTTTTGGCATCAAATGTGCCAACAGCAACAATTGGAGAAAACAGATGTGGGATGAAAGATACAGTGCCCAAGAGTACGCATATGGCACAAACCCGAACAAGTTTTTGGAAGAAAACGTCAGCAGTATTCCAAAAGGTAAAGTTCTGAGCTTGGCCGAAGGAGAAGGGAGGAATGCCGTTTTCCTTGCGAAACAGGGTTATTCTGTAACCGCTGTAGATGCCTCTTTAGTTGGTTTGAATAAGGCCAGAAAGTTGGCCGAAGAGAACGGGGTGGTTGTTGAGTTTATTCATACTGATTTAGCAGAGTATGATTTAGGCGAAAATAAATGGGATGGAGTTGTATCTATATTTTGTCCGTTGCCTTCTTCAATAAGAAAACAACTTCATAAAAAAGTTGAAGCAGGGTTAAAGCGAAACGGTGTTTTTCTGCTTGAGGCTTATACACCCGATCAGTTGAAGTATGGTACTGGGGGCGGAAATTCAGTAGATGTGATGCAATCTAAAGAATCTTTAAGCCTTGAGTTGGCTGGCTTAAAGTTTAAGCATCTAATTGAGCTTGAGCGTGATGTAGTAGAAGGTATTTATCACACTGGCATTGGCGCAGTAGTTCAGGCGATCGCATCAAAAGAAATATAACATTCTGGTGCAGCGGATTGCCTGAAGCTGCTTAGGTGAGATGCAGAGATCCAAACAACCGCTGAACAAAACCGTTAGCTATCTTTGCATAAAGGTGTTGTACTCTCTCCGTACAGCCAAGAGTCTGCTTCTGGTGCCATCCCAAATGCAACTATTGGTCACTGTTAAACCATTCGCGATCGCCTAGCTGCTTTGCTAGCCATTGGTAATACTCAGCGATCTTTTCTTTCGCGTTCCCTTCCACCTCAACCAGCAGTGCGATCGCTCCATCGAGTCATGTTTGGTTTCATGTTAAGTGATTCAAAAGTAAGGGCTTGACAGGCTCAATCTAAGGTACAGCGAGGGGCGATCGTACTGCGCCTATTTGGCTTTACAAAATATCAAAACCAAAGCCATTAAATTGGAGAAAATACCCAATGAAATCATAGAAAAACCAGGGGGTTCTGTGACTAATAGACTTGATTGTTTAGGATTTCGTAAAAAACTATTAATCGTAGATACCGTTTCTCGCTTACGTTGGACATAGTTACCGGATATTGAGCCAAATCTTACTACTCCGTTCTCGGTTACTAAAATACAAACCGTTATTTTAGAACGTCGCGATTGTTCGACTCTAGCTTCTTTAAGCTGACTTAGTAGAAATCGCTTAAAACTTGTTCCCGACAAGGTAGAGTGAGAAATTTCACAGGTATTGGGGGCTGTTCCAGTTCGCCTACAAACAAGTGAATATACCTGGAATCCTTCCGAAATTAGAAAGATTTCTAATATCAGAAATACTGTAACAAACATCCATTTTTTCCAATGAATATTAACAATATAACTTATAATTTTTGGAGATATTTTTTTATTCTCCTATTTTATTTTTGTTAACATAGCCTGTTTTTTTCTCTAGGTTTGTCGTCAATATTAATTCTGTATGCTTTACAGCTTAAGATATTTTACAACAAATAAAGTTATTTAATCTTAGACAGACTAGCCGATCAATGTTAAATATTATTAAATCAAGTCAGCACTGGACACAATACCCCGGCTTAATCTATCAAGCAACTACCCAGAACGCCGACACCTTGAGTGGTGTTACTCTCAAAAACTCCCCCGAAATTCCCAAATTGTCCGCCAATGTGAAGCGTCTGAATTGATTTTTGCACGTTGCAGGTACGGGATGCTGGGAATTTAGGCGGCAAACAATCAGAGGAGAATTGCTGTGAGAGCTCGAAGGCTGCAATCATTGTTCGACGATCGCTCGATCGTTCTGCGCTGTTTGAGTATCGCCCTTGTCGTTTCAATCTTGCTGTTAAGCGCTAAGGGAAGCTTGTTTGAGAGTTCTGCGATCGCACAAATCCCAATGCAGCCCACGCCATCTAATCCCTGTAGCGCTTTGGCTCAGAGAGATTTTTCAGCCGCCATTCCCGATGCCCCTACCGCAATTCTGTCGGCTCAGATAGTTCCTTCTAAGGCTCAAACACCTGAATAGTGTGAGGTGAAAGGAGAAGAAGCTGGTAATTGCTATTTTTTCTTGGTGGCTTTCCAAGTGCCGCCGTAGAAGTAAAAAGGATTGTTTTTACTTACCGATTCCCAACATTTAAGACACAAAAAAAACCACTGCCCCGACTCGTCATACCGGGCGCGGTAGAGAGTCGGGGCAGATTGGGAACAACGATCGCAATATTTGATTCTGAGTGCCCTGGCCATTGTTACTCAGTTTCAAACAATAACGGACTCTTGAGGGCGGGCGAATATCATGCGGCCGGCGCTAGTTTGCAGGGCGCTGGTGACTACGACTCGGGCTTCGCCACCGACATAGCTGCTTCCTGCTTCTACGACAACCATGGTGCCGTCATCCAAGTAACCGATTCCCTGAGAAGGTTCTTTGCCTTCTTTGCGGATTTTTAGTTCGATCGTATCTCCCGGCAAATAAGTGGGACGCACCGCATGAGTCAAATCGTTAATATTCAAAACCGGCAGTTTTTGGACGGTAGCTACTTTCGATAAGTTGTAATCGTTTGTGAGCAAAATACCGTCTATCTCCAAAGCGAAGCGGACTAATTTCGCATCGACTGTGGCAATATCTTCGTAGTCAGCCGAGTGAATTTGAATGCGTTCTGGATATGTTTCTTTGATGCGGTTGAGAATATCTAAGCCGCGGCGCCCGCGCACTCGCTTTTGATCGTTCGCGGAATCAGCTATCAGTTGCAGTTCTTGGAGCACGAATTGCGGCACGATAATTTGACCTTCGAGGAAACCTGTTTCTAGCAGGTTTTCAATCCGGCCGTCAATGATGCAGCTAGTATCGACAACTTTGGCAGTTGCTGGTTTGAAAGTACCTTCGGCTACCAACACCGTGTCAAAGCTTTTGGGGTTGATCAGCCGCAAGAAAGCGCGACCGTGGGTGTCGGTCAAACTGACGCCTGTGAAGCCGAACATGACGCTACCCAAGACTGCGACTAGAGGTTTGATGAAGCCGAACTCGCGGGGAATTGGCAGCAGGAACAGCGGAGCCAGCATTAAGTTTGCTACTAGCAGTCCGATGATTAAACCGATCGCCCGCGTCAGCAGCATCTCCACCGGCATATCGCGGACTTGTTTTTCCAGGCGCCGGTAGGTTGTTTGAGCCACTAATCCCAGCACGAAGCCGATTAATGCTCCAAACGAACCTAGTACAGAACTTAAACCTTGTATATTTGTAACTTGCTCCAGCAGCTCGGTCGGCAGGAGTTCGACTCCGTAATAGCCGATGCCTCCGCCTGCGATTATGAATGAGATTATTATGATTGCGTCTAGCATTAGTTCTAGGTTAATGAATTTATTCACATTATATCTTTGCAGTGCTGATACTTGTTTTCATGCTTTGGTCGGATATCGCTATATTTACTCAGAAATTTTCATAAACTTATATTTCGCGGTTGTACCCTTTAGGGGATGTGCCAGGGAATCGCTCGGCATTTACCATGCCCCGCCGAAAGCAGGCACGAGGTGCCAATAGACCGCCCTGCGGGCTATGCGGGAATTGTAGCCGATCGAAACTGATACGAGGTTAAATTAAAAGAGCCGATCGTTCGCAGCGCTTTTTTGGTAAGAAAATGTCATAATATACATAATTATTCATGATGGTTTAATTAAAACTTTAGATTTGAAGTGGCGCTTTCGGTTTGAAATGTAATGAACCCTACCCCAGATTATTTAACATTTAAATTAAAAAAAAGTGTGCAAGCGGCAAATTCCGAGATTCCTAGTTCGGCTTACCTCCACATACCTTTTTGTCGCCGCCGCTGTTACTACTGCGATTTTCCGGTTTTTGTGGTGGGCGATCGCAAAAATGGCGAGAATTCCGGCACAATTGTGCAATACGTTGCTGTACTCTGTCAAGAAATTCAAGAAACAAAAAATTTAGGCGCATCTCTGAAAACAGTTTTTTTTGGGGGTGGCACGCCTTCGCTGCTTTCTGTGAGTCAGTTGAGCAATATTCTGGAAACTCTCGACGGCAAATTTGGGATTGCTGCTGGGGCGGAAATTTCTATAGAAATAGACCCAGGTACGTTTACTTTAGAACAGTTGCGGGGATATGCAGCGGCGGGAGTAAATCGAGTTAGTTTGGGAGTGCAAGCTTTTCAGGATGAATTGCTGCAAGCTTGCGGGCGATCGCACTCTGTCGCGGAAATTTTTGAAGCAGTGGAAATAGTGCGATCGGCTGGTATTGTCAATTTTAGTTTAGACCTGATTTCGGGACTGCCGCACCAAACTTTAGAACAATGGGAAGCTTCCCTGAAAGCGGCGGTGGAAATTAGCCCGACTCACCTGTCGAGTTACGACTTAATTGTTGAGCAGGGAACTGCTTTCGGGCGCTACTTTGAAGCAGGAGCCCAGCCACTGCCTGCAGATGACACCGCTGCTGGAATGTACCGTTTAGCAAGGGAAATTCTGACGGGGGCTGGCTACGAACATTACGAAATTTCTAATTACGCTCGATCTGGCTATCAGTGCCGCCACAACCGGGTTTATTGGGAAAATCGCCCTTATTACGGTTTGGGAATGGGAGCAGCGAGTTACGTGGAAGGTCGGAGGTTGACTAGACCTCGCAAAACTCAAGAATATTATCAGTGGGTGCGATCGATCTCTCGCCTCAATTCCCCAGCTACTTCTCAAATTGGGGGGGAAAGCCAGCCAGATAAGGATCGAGAAATTGAGCAAAATTTTCAAGTCTCAGAAAATGACGTTTTGTTAGAAACGCTGATGCTAGGTTTGCGTTTAGCAGAAGGAGTTAGCCTGTCGGCGCTGACTGAGAAGTTTACTCAACAAACGGTTGACAAAATTTGGCGTTGTTTGCAGCCCTACTGGCGACAAGGATGGGTGGAAATTATAAGTGCGGATGGGGCGATTCCCTACGGGATAGCTCCGCTTCACGTAACTTTAGGCGAGGGCGGGAAAGTGCGACTTTCGGGGAATTTGAGGTTGAGCGATCCCGAAGGTTTTTTATTTTCTAATACAATTTTAGCCGATTTGTTCAGCAAGTTAGGCGACGATAATTAACTCTGTCTGAGGAAGTATATCTCCAGCAAGCGCGATCGGCCCTAAAGCCGTGTCCGCCAATGCGATCGGAACAAAATTCAATTGCTCCCTAGCTTGATAATCTCAAAAACAATATATTTTATATCGATCCCTAAACAAATCTTAAAGGCGAACTAAGCCTTGAGATAGACGCCACGACTGCACTCCAGCCGTCATACTTAATAGTGAACATTTAAAAAGTAATTTAATGAACACTTTAACTATCGAGCGCAACCAAACCCAAAACCAGCCCTGCCTTGTAATTAGCGAGCGCGGGTGCAATCCGACTTCCAAGTGTAATTTTTGCGGTCACTACCAACAGGCAAGAGGTTCAGTTGGTCACTGTCAATTGTTGAACGCACCTGTTAGGGGAGGATGGAAATCTTGCGCTTTAGCAATGCCGGCTTTTGCACCTTCTTGGGAATACCTGGAAGGCGGTGATGTTTCTCCTGCGAAATTTATTAATTAACTCAAACAACGTAAAAAAAATGTATAAAAAAGTGTGTTTTAACTGGTAATATGCTATATTAAGTTTAGGCTCGTAGCCGCTCGCTCGCACAATAGCACAAACAAGTTAAAAAGATGAATTTGACACTAAATCAGGTAATTTCCGAAGGTCATACGCGCATTTTGTGTTGGTATCTTAATAATACTAGCAAAGTGCAAATCGCTCGCATTACAAATATTCCTAATTGGTATTTTGAGCGGACAGTGTTTCCGGGGGAACGTTTTTTGTTTGAAGCGCTGCCGGAAGCTCAGTTAGAAGTTTGCAGGAGTGCGGATACGGGTGTTATAGTGTGCGAGCGAATTTTGTGCGATCGGCTGCGAGTTGAAGAATTAAGCACGGCTGATTGAAGATAATTATTTAGACTTACCAGCTAGAGGTAGAAACCCGGTTTTTTTTCAGAAACTGGGTTTCTCTGTATGATTATAAAAACTTCGTGATTCTCGCCACCCCATGCGTCAGCCCTGAAACTGTCGCAAAAGTTAATCTAAGCTAAATTATAAAAAATCCACCACTGTTTAATACTAAAACCCGATGTCCCTCACTGAACAAATCCTCTCCCAAGTGCCAGAAGACGCCCTCGGAGGCCTGAGAAAAGTCGATCGACTCTGGGAAAACCTCAAACAAAACACCGCACCAGCACCCCAAGCAGTCCAATACAGCCAACAACCCCTGGAAACCCTAGACTTCGACATAGTTATCGGCGGCGGGACCCTAGGAATATTGATCGGTACAGCCTTAGTCCTGCGGGGTTGGCGAGTAGCCCTGCTCGAACGCGGCACCCTGCGAGGCCGCGATCAAGAATGGAACATTTCTCGCAAAGAATTAGACGCATTCTTAGAACTAAATCTGCTATCTGTTGAAGAGATAGAAAAGGCCATAGCTACCGAATACAACCCAGCCCGCATCAGCTTTGCCAACACCCCCGACATTTGGGTGCGCGACGTACTCAACATCGGAATCGACCCAGTTTACCTCCTAGAAACCCTCAAGCAGCGATTCCTCCAAGCTGGAGGAAAGCTATTTGAAAATACACCATTTAAAACAGCAACCATTCACCCGGATGGAGTCTTGGTAGAATCTGCAAATACCGATACACAACCTGCTACAAATTTATTTAAAACCAGATTATTATTAGACGCAATGGGACATTTTTCGCCCATTGTGCGCCAAGCAAGACAAGGCAAAAAACCCGAAGCAGTATGTTTAGTAGTCGGCAGTTGCGCTCAAGGATACCCCAAAAACGACACTGGGGATATATTTGCATCCTTCACCCCAATGCAAAATCAGTGCCAATATTTTTGGGAAGCATTTCCAGCCAGAGACGGCCGCACAACCTACTTATTTACCTACATAGACGCCGACACAGAAAGATTCAGTTTAGAAACATTATTTGAAGAGTATTTGCGCTTGCTTCCCCAATATCAAAATGTCGAACTCGAACAGTTAAAATTCCAAAGAGCACTTTACGGATTTTTCCCCTGCTATCGTCAAAGTCCTCTAAAAACGCCTTGGGATCGCCTACTCCCAGTCGGAGACAGCAGCGGTAGCCAATCTCCCCTCAGCTTCGGCGGTTTCGGCGCAATGGTGCGCCATCTCAAACGCTTGACTCTAGGAATTGACGAAGCTTTGACAAGCGATAGTCTCAGCAAAAATTCCCTCGCACTTTTGCAACCCTACCAGCCGAATCTATCAGTTACCTGGTTGTTTCAGCGTTCCATGAGTGCTGCGATGAATCAAAAAATAGACCCCAATCAAATCAATCAACTTTTGGCTGCCGTCTTTCAGGTAATGGAAGAGTTGGGAGAACCGGTACTCAAACCGTTTCTTCAGGATATCGTGCTGTTTCCGGCTTTG
Organism: Microcoleus sp. B3-A4; assembly: GCF_036705385.1. Classification (NCBI taxonomy): domain Bacteria; kingdom Bacillati; phylum Cyanobacteriota; class Cyanophyceae; order Oscillatoriales; family Microcoleaceae; genus Microcoleus; species Microcoleus sp. B3-A4. Next base: position 15,438 of record NZ_JAUBUI010000112.1, read on the forward strand.
TCAAAAACATTGTTTAAAACAGCAATTAGCCATCCCGGATTAGTTCTGAAAATTATCCCGCAGGTAGGAATAGCTAACTTGCTAGATTGGATGGTACATTATTTAAATTTAGGGATTTATACGGGATTGCAGCCTTTAGGGAAAGCCGTAGAACCACAGGTAAAAAATTTAGCCCCGACGCAGCAATACTATTTTCACCGATTAGTTGAAGCGTGGCAATATGGTGCTGGCGGCGATTATTAAGTGATTAATTGTGGCACGGGCAAGATGCCCGGACCTAATATATGAACAGGATTTCATGAACAGGCTTTCCGGCCTGTTCCACAACACAATATAATTTATTCATTTATTAATTAATTGTGGCACGGGCATCTTGCCCGTGGCTAATATGTGAACAGGCTTTCCGGCCTGTTCCACAACATAATTAGGGCTTGCTGAATAAGCGATCGCTTGCTGGTGATCGAGAGTGATCGATATATTCAAACCGAGTTAAAGATGAGT
>NZ_JAUBUI010000113.1:0-15935 GCF_036705385.1 Microcoleus sp. B3-A4
GCTAAATATAATCTTTTCAATTTTCCTAACTTGAAAAGATTTGATGCCTTTTCACAATTCATATAGGATTGCTATAGAACCTTGGACACCTGACCCTAGTGCAACCGGGTTTCTGAGTCAGTCCTGGACGCACTCAAAGACCAAAAACCCGGTTGCTGCGTCAATATTTATCGAAAAAGCGAAGATTTGTGGAATAAACCGGGTTTTTTGCGTAAGTCCTGTTAGGGTATTTCTTCTTACTAAAGCCCCGATTTTTCCCTACAGTTCGCGATCGCACTCCGACGCCTATAAACCGGAGTTTTTAATTGCAGTAAATGAGTAGAACCAAGTATTTTTCTTAAAAAACTACGTTTCTGGCCCGAACCGGCCGTAAGTCCTGGTAAAATTTCTTGTAATGCTGCCAAAAAAGTGAAATGCATACCCAGCTACCTTCAGCGCAAAGGTGCGCTTACCCTAAATTCTAGCGATTCAGTTGAGGCCAGCAGCCCCGATGAAACTGGTTGTGGCGCCTTGGGTGCTGTAACCCCAAGCAAAACGAACGAAACTGCCATCAAGCCGCCGTACAAGGCAGCCGATCGCTTGCGAGTTGCCAGTCCCACCCATTGAGGATTTAGCAGACCCAGACAAAAAGCCGGTGTGGAAAACATGAAAGTTAATACAAACAAGCTGGACATCACGCACCTCCGACTACCGAATTGCAGCGATTAATTACTTTTCTCTCCAATTAATAGCTCACAAATCCGCTTAAAAAAGTGGTAATTTAGGATTTATAACTTGAGAATTATTCATGTTTGTCAAACAATAATAATTTTTTTAAAATCTCTTACTTTAGGTAGTGGTTAAAAAAAATAATAGCTTTCTAAAAAGGTCAAAAATTTAGCTTAAAATAGAAACTAAATTCCTTACTCAAAATATGAAAGTCCGCTTTAATGTAGTGCGCCAAAATCAAAACGAGGCTCCCCGGGTTCACACTTACACCCTAGATGTGGAAGAGAGCAATACCATCCTAGACTGCCTCAACAGTATTAAGTGGGAACACGACGGCACTTTAGCTTTTCGCAAAAATTGCCGCAATACAATTTGCGGCAGTTGTTCTATGCGAATTAACGGTCGCTCAGCATTAGCTTGCAAAGAAAATGTAGCCAGCGAACTGGCAAGACTGCAAAAAATAGCCGATTCCAGCTCAGCAGAAATACCTACCGATTTCATCCCAGAAATCACCGTCGCCCCAATGGGAAATATGCCGGTTATTAAAGATTTGGTTGTTGACATGACCAGTTTTTGGGACAACCTAGAAGCAGTTGAACCCTATGTCAGCACCGCCTCGCGAGCAATTCCAGAACGCGAATTTCTGCAAACTCCAGAAGAGCGATCGAAACTCGACCAAACCGGCAACTGCATCCTCTGCGGCGCGTGCTATTCTGAGTGCAACGCCCGCGAAGTCAACCCGGAATTTGTCGGCCCCCACGCCCTCGCCAAAGCTTACCGCACGATCGCCGACTCCCGCGACAGCGAAACCGAAAATCGGCTCGAAAAATACAACGAAGGCACCGCAGGCGTCTGGGGATGCACCCGCTGTTACTACTGCAACTCGGTTTGTCCGATGGAAGTCGCGCCTATGGATCAAATTGGTAAGATTAAACAAGAGATTCTCGATCGCAAAGACGACCAAGCCAGTCGATCGATCCGCCACCGCAAAGTTTTAATAGATCTTGTCAAAGAAGGTGGCTGGATAGACGAGCGCAAGTTTGGCATAGAAGTAGTAGGAAACTACTTCCGCGACGTTAAAGGTTTGCTGAGTCTGGGCCCGTTGGGTTTGAGAATGATCGCTCGCGGCAAGTTCCCGCTGTTTTTTGAGCCTTCAGAAGGTACCGAAACCGTGCGAAATCTGATCGAATCGGTTCAAAGTTTAGAAAAGTCAGCAGATTAGCGATCGGCTGTCATTTTCCTGGTAAATTACAAGTTGTGCGATCGCAAAGCTTCCCCAAAATCATCACTCAAAACTCGAAACTTAAAACTTTTAAATGACTGCTCAAACTCCTCCATCCCCAAAACCGACAACCCCAAATACCCCAAAACCAGAACCAGCCTTTGGGTGGAATGCCTACGCCGAACAAATCAACGGAAGATTTGCGATGGTGGGATTCGTGGGACTTTTGCTGCTAGAATTCTTCACCCGCCAGGATTTTTTTACCTGGCTGGGTCTGCGTTAAATTAATCTAAATCAAGAATGGAAGTTGAAAAATTATCGATATTTCAGCTTCCATTCTACTTTTAAGAGTTATTTAAAATAAAGTTTATCAAATTATAAATGCACAATAATGACTTTTATAGTTTCAGATCACCCATGAATGTACCAAAGTCGATCGCACTTACTTGTAGTGCGATCGTCCTTGAATTATAGGGATACGGCAATGCCGTGCCCTGACTCCCAAGTTTCGTTCAAACTAATTTCCAGTTGTTTCGCGGACGGTCAAACTGTATTTGCCTCTACCTTTTGGAGGCGGATCGTAAGCATTGACAATGACGCGATAGCGACCGTTCGCGGACAAGGTAACAGTAAGCTCTGAATTGGAATTTTGCTGCGTTGCATCATCATTTTCTGCAAGTAGCTCGCCCTGGGAGTTGAAAATAGCGAGATAAGTATCAAAATCGGTACTTTCTACGGTAACAACCACTTTCTGACCCTGAGTGCCTTCAAAGGTATACTCGTCGTACAAACTGCTGTCCGAGGGCAGTACAGAAGACTTAGTAGGGGTGAGTTCTCCGTTTTGCTCTAAAATGACCTTAGATGAACCCGCATCAGGACTCGACCGAGGTTCTACAGTTGGACTCTGAGTTGGCGAACTCTGTGGTGATGGCGACGGGTTGGGGCTGGCTTGAGCTAAAACCGCCTTTTCAGCAGGCTTTGCATCAGTTAAATTTTGAGGAAATTCTGCTGAAAGGAGGGTGGAACTACTGTTAGCAACTCCACCTAAATTTGAAACTGGCAGGGAGACAGTCGGCTTGCCAGAAAAAGTAGCTACCAGAGCAATTGGCGCGATCGCCCAAAATCTAACTTGACGCATGAATTACCTCGATTTGCAACGAAGAAGGAAGTTCGGCAACGGATTCTGTAACGGATTTAACGGATGGAAGAAGGAAGTTCGGCAACGGATGAGCGTAAAGGATTTAATGGATGGACGGAAGCAGGAAGCAGAATAATTCGACCAATTACCAATTCCCGATTACCCATTACCTTTTTCCCCATTTTCAACGGACAGTTAGAGTGTAACGACCCCGGCCAGAAGCATCGTAAGCATTGACAATTACGCGATAGCGACCCGTCGCGGGCAAAGTAACGGTGAGAAACGCATTTTTAGTGGAATCGCTCTCATCGTCATTTTCTGCCACTAATCGGCCATTAGGGCCAAAGATAGCCACATAGGGATCGAAATCTGTGCTTTCGAGGGAAATGGCTACAGACTGACCCGATCGACCTTCAAAAGTATACTCGCGATACAGACTGTTGTCAGACGGCAATACTGGGCCGCCTGCGACTAAAGCGCCTTCTTCTTGCAAAATCGCCCGAGAAGGCGCGGTAGGAGCACTGGCTTTCAGTTCTAACGTATAAGCCCCTGACTGCTTAGCTTGGTAGGAATTTGCCACTAACGTGTAAGTCCCGTCTGCAGGCAGCCTGACTGTAATTCTGGCGTCTTTACTGCCTGCCCCGTCATCGTCTTGGGCGATTTCGCGCTGGTTGGGCCCGAGCAAAATTAAATAAGGGTCAATCTCTTGACTTTTCATTTCTATTGTGATTTGCTGGCCCGCTTTTCCCTCAAATGAGTAGAGGTCAAAAAAGCTGTTGTCGGTGGGCAGAACGCTAGACTTGTCGGTGAGGAGGCCGCTGACGGCGGGCCCGTTTAAGGCAACTTTTTGAGGTGATTTGTTGCCACCAAAGGGCGATCGGGCTTGAGCCACGCGGGGAGCCCGCCCTTCTCGCACCGCTGTCAGGAAAGCGGGTAATTTGTCTGCGGAAATTGCAAAACCGATACCGATACTGCCACCCCCCCGACCGCGAGTAAAAATAGAAGTATTGACGCCGATTAATTCTCCTGAACTGTTGAGCAGTGGGCCTCCTGAATTGCCGGGATTGATGGCGGCGTCGGTTTGAATTAAGCCCCGCTGCTGGTCGATGCGGCTGACGATTCCAACTGTAAAAGTACCTTGAAATTGACCGAAGGGATTGCCGATCGCAAATGCTTGTTGCCCGACTTTCACCGAACCGGGACTGGCTAAAGGAATGGTGGGCAAATTGTTTTGACCGCGAATCTTCACCACGGCTAAGTCTAGACCTTCTTCGCCGAATCCGATGACATCGCCGACAAGTTTTCTGCCGTCTGACAAAATGATATTGACGGTACCGCCTGCCGAAACAACGTGGGCGTTAGTTAACACCATGCCGTCGGGGCTGATAATTGTGCCGCTGCCGTTAGATTTATCTGTATCGACGGTAACAACCGCCGGACTAGCCTTTTCGTAGACTCGAATATTGGTTTGTTCTTCGACATTTTGGGCGATCGCACCCTGGGAATGCACCGAGTTAAATTCCGTTAAATCTGTTGATTGCCGCACAGGGGATGTCGTAACAACCGCAGTAGCGCTGGTTGCAACCCCAACCGTTAAAATTCCCGATACTGCTAAAGTTAGAAGTTTGAAATTCATGGCGATCGATTATTATTTAGCGATCGGTAGCTAGGAATTAGGTTTTGTGGCTAACCGCTAACTACCTTCTGTAATTATTTTAGGGCTTGCACCACGGTAGTGACCTTCCTCACGCCGGTTCTCCAATTTGGGAATCTGAATCAGCAGCTAAATACTTAAAATTAGCTTCTCGTACCGCAGCGTCCTCATTGCCGTAGAAAAAAGACAGCAAAGCAAAACGCTGGCCGCTAATCACCGCCGTCGCTTCATGCAGCAAAGAACACGAAAAAATAATCGCCGTGCCAGAATCCCCTTTATAACCGTGCGGCGCGTACTCTGGAAACCGTAAAAATCCCCCCGTGTACTCTCCCACATTCAAGTTTAGCGTCATCGCAAACCTGCGGTGCAGCGTAGCTTTGCTAGTATTGTCGCGGTGCGGCCGAAAATAACCGCCGCTGTCAGCATCGTAACAACCTATCAAATACCGTTCAAACCTAGTGATTGTAAACTGAAAAGCTTTCTCTACTTCCGGTAGCACCCGGCGTAGAATAATCGCATTCAATTGTCGCTGGAAATCCTCGTCTTGAATAAAGAAATCTCGGCGCTTCTTAAAAGTGTCGTCGTGCAAGCCAACTGTTTTCCCGCCTATTTGCCTCATAAAGCCCGAGGGACTGCCACCATTAGTTTTGTACATATCGATCAAACTGCGGCAAGAAGCTTTGTCCAAAACGTTAGGAATTACCAATACCGGGGCGTGGCGAGTGGCTGCCCGGGCTTCCTCAATAGGGGGCAAAGTTTTGAGAAAATCTAATACTTGTTGGGCGTGTTGGTGCGGTTCGCCCATCGGCAAAATATTAATTACCTGAAGGTTTTCGTTGAGTACAAAAGTTTGGGGTGCATAGTGAACTCCGGCAAATCCATTTTCTTGGACATCTCGGAAAACACCGTACTGCTGACTGACTGTTTTATCCAAGTCCCAGAAAAAGATGAATGACGGAGCAATTGTTGTCGGTCTGTTTTGTTCTTTGTCTACTGGGTCAACGCTCACTCCGAACCGCGCTACTTGCAAGCTTCGGAATTCTTCTGAAAGCTCTTGAAAGCTTTTGAGGATTACTTGGATTTGTTCAAAAGCTGCGCTGGCAAAGAAAAACAGCACGACTCGCCGGCCGGCAACCGTCGGGAAATGAAATAAGGGGTTATTTGTAGAAGGAATGGAAAACCAGGGAGCCGGATCTCCTATTTCGAGTAATGGCATCTTGCTGATTTAAGAAAAGGGATTTTATATTAAGATTATTATGCTGGCGATTAGTTCCACAGGTTCGGTAGGTCAAAATAATTTTAAAAAAAATTAGCTTTTATTTGTCTATATCTGTGTTTGTCAGGGGGTTCACACTCACAATTTACAGTCTTTTTAATCACTTTAATATCTGAGAATAAGTAGATGGGGATCGATAAACGCAACTTATTTTTTTGCCTGCGGGTACCAGAAATGTTTAGTTTCACCCATCTACTTAGTGTTTGCCTATTTGTCGAAACTGGGGGAATTATCCGGTTGGTCTTCCGGGTATTCTACAGGTCGATACTCCACGTAGTCTGACGGCGGTGCTTCCACGTCGCGGTTGCTGGGGCGAGACCTGGATGATTCCGTAGGACGGGGTTTTTTGGTTCTCGGCGGCGTATCGGAACTGCGGTTTTCCGAAGCAGGGGGGCGACTGCTGCGGCTGCGGGTCGGTCTTTCTTCGGGGTTGTCTGAAACGTCCCAGTTGTCAGACTCTTGGGCAGGCGGGGCTTCTGGGCGAGAGGGACGTTTGCGCGACGCTCTATCTGCCGAATCGGGCCTGGAGGTGTTAACGCTGCCGTTGCGATTCGAGGGGCGGCGGCGGGGTTCGTCGTCGTAGGCTTCCCGAGAGGAACGGTAGTCTTGGCTGCCTCTGATGCGGGGACGCTGCGGATAGTCTTCCTCTGGTTCTAGCTGCTCCATTTCGGCATCGTAGCCGTCGTAACCGTAAGCGTTGCTGACCGGTCGCTCTTCATCTACATATTGGGCGCGGGTTTTGGCTTGGGCTGTGGTCGCTCCTCGCAGCTTGATGCTTTCTGTTGCAAAAAATATGGCGGTACCGCTGAGCAGAAATTGACCGAATGCCAGAATTGGGTCAAGCCGCCACCCTTGAAATAACAGAATACCGCCGCACAGCAAGCCGACTGCTGCAAAAAAAATATCGTGGTCTCGGGCTAGTTTGGGACGCCACGATCGCAGAAAATACAGTCCTGCCCCTGCTACTGCTAGGATAATCCCTAACAGGCTGCTCCAGTTCAATCCTAAATTGACCATTAGCCTATCTCCTATGTCTTTCCTATGTTAGCGAGTTAGATTTTACATCTATCATTAAGTCTGTCAGCCCGACTGTGCTTTCTGGGGCAGCGTCCGGTCAGGGTTTCAGCTTGGGAAGTGAGTATAATAATGAGTTTAACGGGAAAAAACCTCAGCTTGGCAGTCAACTGAAGGTTTTGCCTTGACAGTTGCTGGCAGCCGAGGTTTCTCGGATCGGGGAAATGCCCGACTTGTAGCCCACAATTGACTTGCAGCGCCGGACTTAGACACCCACTGACTTTTTAGGTGCGCTTGATTTTGTCTTTTTGGCTGATGAATATCAGACCGATCGTTGCTGGAAGCACTACTACCACAACGCCCACCAGCAGGCTGTACAAAAAGTTCGCGAGAGAAGGAGTCATAGATTCCAAGCCTTTGTTACAACAATTTGATTTTTATTAATTTTATACTTTCGATCGCACCTGTGAAACGGTTAAAATTATGAACGGCTGACTTAACAAAACTTAAAATTTCGAGATAAGACCCATGACTGGTATTACCGTTGCAAGTTGGATTCTGGGATCTGTCCTAGTCGTGATGACCTTGCTGTTTATTTTTCGGATCGTCTTGACTTGGTATCCCGAGGTGAACCTCAGCAAATTGCCGTTGAGTCTGATTGCTTGGCCGACGGAACCTTTTTTAGCCGTAACTAGAAAGATTGTACCGCCGATCGGCGGGGTGGACATTACGCCGATTATTTGGGTGGGTATCTGTAGCTTGCTGCGAGAAATGATTCTCGGTCAGCAAGGAATCCTGACAATGATGATGTAATAGTCAGTTGGCGGGCATCGGGCATCGGGCATCGGGCATGGATTAGTTGCCACCAACTGCCAACTGCCAACTGACTACTGACTACTGACTATTGTTCAAGAACTGTTCGACGAAATTCGTGTAAACTTCGCCGCTGAGAAACTCGGGGGAATCGAGGATTTTTTGGTGAAAGCCCAGGGTGGTAGGAACGCCAGTGATGGCGCATTCCCGCAATGCCCGTTTCATCCTGCGGATGGCTGTCGGTCGATCGCGCCCCCATACAATTACTTTACCGATTAAAGAATCGTAGTAAGCGGGTATTTCGTAATCGGTGTAAACGTGAGAGTCCATCCGCACGCCGGGGCCACCAGGAGGCAAATAACCGCTGATTATCCCGGGGTGGGGTCGGAAATTGCGATCGGGGTCTTCAGCATTGATGCGGCACTCGATGGCGTGACCGCTGAGAATTACTTGGTTTTGCTTGATTTGCAGTTTTTCTCCTTGGGCGATGCGAATTTGTTCGGCTATCAAGTCGAGGCCTGTAATCATCTCGGTGACGGGATGTTCTACTTGGATGCGAGTGTTCATTTCCATGAAGTAGAACTTGCCCGATTTGTCAAGCAGAAATTCGACTGTGCCGGCACCTGTGTAGTTGATGGATTTGGCGGCGGCGACGGCGGCGTGACCCATTTGATCTCGCAGTTTCTGGGTGAGGGCTGGGCTGGGGGCTTCTTCCAGGAGTTTTTGGTGTCGGCGCTGAATCGAACAATCTCTCTCGCCGAGGTGGATGACGTTACCGTAGTTGTCGGCGAGGATTTGGATTTCGATGTGGCGGGGTCTTTCGATGAATTTTTCGAGGTAAAGTCCGGGATTGCCGAAGGCTGCATCGGCTTCGCCTTGGGCGGCTGAGAATAGTTTGGGGAGTTCGGATGCTTCTTTGACTAGCCTCATGCCGCGGCCTCCACCGCCTGCGGTGGCTTTGATCATCACTGGATAGCCGATGTCGCGGGCGATCGACAAAGCTTCGTGTTCGTCGGCCAGCAATCCCCCGCTACCGGGAACTGTGGGGACTTTCACTCGCTGCATGGTTTCTTTGGCGGTGGATTTGTCGCCCATCGCCCGCATGGCGGCAGGAGAAGGGCCGATGAAGGTAATTTGATGGTCGGCGCAGATTTCGGCAAATCGGGCGTTTTCGGCGAGGAAGCCGTAACCGGGGTGAATGGCTGCTGCGTTGCGCGTCAGGGCAGCCGCGATGATGTTGGGGATGTTTAAATAGCTTTTGCTGCTGGTGGGGGGGCCGATGCAAACGGCTTCGTCTGCCAACTGGACGTGCAAGGCGTGTTTATCTACGGTGGAGTGTACGGCGACCGTGGCAATCCCCATTTCCTCGCAGGTCCGCAATATGCGGAGAGCTATTTCTCCCCGATTAGCGATTAAAATTTTCGAGAACCCCATCTTCGCTGCTTAATTCACTCAATATTCTGTACAATAATGCCTTTCGGTATGTTCTGGATAATCGTTTTGCAGAAATTGTTCACAAAAATTTATTTTACATTTTGCTGGTAGTGGTGCTATGATTTTAAATCGGCGGTCTAAAAGGGCAAGTCACAAGTTAAATGTCAGGAACCTCAACCTGTGAATCTTTAACTCGTAACGCAAAAATCCCGGAGATTGCCAGAAAGAGCGGATGTGGCGGAATTGGTATACGCGCACGCTTGAGGTGCGTGTGGCATTATGTCCTTGCGAGTTCGAGTCTCGCCATCCGCATTGAATATATAAAACAACTGTTGACGGTTTTGGCTGTCGGCAGTTGTTTTGTATTGAGTGGTTTTTCTAGAAAGTCGATCGAGTACGGTAGGGTGCAGATTCATCAGATGTCCTCAAGTGCGATCGAACTTCTGACAGATCCGCACCATACAAAATACTCTTTAACTGTCGATCGACTATTGTGTTTGAATTAAAAACATAGATACTTATCCTTTGTCAAGTAGAATCGGGTTAGTTAGGTTCCGAATCCGAGAGTTGGCGGAGGAAAAAGGATGGACGCTAAAGGATGTTGCCGATCGATCCGAGGTTGCGTAAAGCACAGTCAGGCACTATGCTCGATCGGAAGGACTAGCAACGGTTGATATCACATCAATTCAAAAAATAGCTCGCACCCTTGATGTTTTGATTGAAGAGTTGATGGATGTTGTCAAAGAGTAAACAGATTTATCAGTAAGTCGCGAGAATATGACTGCGAAAATGTAATTAACAAAGAAAGCAGAGGGCGATTACACATCCCCAGAGGGAAGTTGATTTTGGGGACTAGGTAAACTTGTCTGCTGATTTGATGATTTACGATTGAGGTAGCGTTTAGTGACAAACCAAGCCAACCATCCCAAGCCTCCACCGGATAAACAACTAAGTACAAGGGCAATAATGAAGGGATGCGGCGGTAGCAGAGGATGTTGGAGAGAAGGGAAATTCCAAGGTTTTTCGATTAAGGGGTAGCCGGCTGCTACGATTCCGGCAACGCCGACTCCGACACCGATGCCGGTACCGACTGCTTGAATCGTGTTTTGTAAATTGCGATCGCGCTCTTTTTCTTCTTTCTCCTTTTTCTGTAAAGTTTGTTGCAGTTTGCGATCGGACTTGGCTTGTTCTATTTCCACCAAACCCCGCAATGTATTGATAAATTCGCCGATCAAGTCTTTACCCGGCTGGATATAACTGAGGTAGATTTCTATTTGGTCGAGATAGCGCTTGCAGGTATTTTCGCCAAACTCTCGCCAACTGGGAATATCGCCCGGTTGCCAGAATTTTTGTAAGTAAGTTTGATAGTTGAGCTGATTGGTTTTGATTGTGGTATAATGCCCTTGCAGATTTCGCAGTTGCCGTTGATACTGCATAGATAGTTCTGGCATAGATTCGAGAAGTTTTTGCAGTTCTTCTAATGGCTTATCTTGCTTGAATTCTTTAATCTTTGCTTCTAGTTCGCTGTAAGCTTTTCTGGCTGCAATATAACTTTCTTTCGCTTGTTGGTAAACATATTCAATTTTGTGGCGAGTCAAGAGTGAGTTAAATAAAGGGTCATAAACAGATTTTACATCTGGAGATATCCCTTGATTGTCGATCCAAACTAAAATCCGATAGAGTTTATTGCGTTGATTGGGTTGGCTAATTTCATATTCAAATAGAGGAACTTTGAGCAAGTTACCTTGAGCGACTAATCCAAATGTAAAGTTAGTGTTTTTTAGCAGATTTCTCACTAATTCATCAGCTACGCCTTGACATTCTGTATCAGGTATTTCTGTTTGTCCGTAAAGCCAGATGGTTTCACCGAGAGTGTTTTCCGAACAGTCTAAGAAAAGGCTGCTAGGTTCAAATAAATCGATTTCTGCTGCTGCAATATCTCGCTCATCATCGGCGGGAGATAAAGTTAGATCGAAAGCGTAGGTATCATGCCATAGAAAGGGTTGCAGATTCCCGCTAATCGCTAATTGATTTTTGTGAATCGCAGTAAGTGCGATCGACTTTTGTTCTTTGGTTAGCCATTGATTGATTAAATATAAGGCTTTTGTCTGATGTTTGAAAGCCTGGGATTCTTCATCAAATTTGTAGCAAACTAATTGAGTTTTTAAATCTTTGAGTTCAGTGAAAGGCAGTTTTTCACTGAGTTTAATCAGTTTTTCCCAAATAAAATCGGCTGTAGGTGAAACTTGAGCGGGAGGTTCAGCTAAAGTCTGATTGAGATGGAAATAACAAACACTGATACTAAAATTTTTCATGGAGAAGACGGCGTACCTTGATTTGCTTCAGGAGGTTTTTCCGCAGCTATAGTCAGATTTTCTAGGGTTTCTTTCAAAGTTTGACTTGGCTGTCCCGGCTTAGTGGGTGATTGCCCTTTATTGGGTAATTTAACTTCCTCTGATTTCATCACCATAGCCCTGTATTGAAACTTAATTGCTGGCTTATCTTGCAGCCAATTTTCAATAAGTTCGACATTGTTGTCATCATTGTCTGTTAATTCAGCTTTGAGAGCAGCTAGGGCATATCTCAAGTTAAAAAAGAAATCTGATTGAATTAATTGCTGGAAAATTTCTATTTTGTTGCTGCTATTAGTCATGTTTTGCTCTGCTTTGCCAGCCGCACAGAAGCCGGCCCAATGAAAGGGGTTTTGATAGATTTTAGCACAGAGTCCTTGAGTTGCTTTGTCCTTTTCCAGGAGGCATTGTAAGATTTCTCGCCAGTCAGTGTCTAGGAGGTGACATTGGTTTGTCCAGTCGAGGAAGCCTTGGATGTCGGTGTCTCGCATCCAGATTTGGGCTTGGCTTAATGCTAGGGCGAATTTACCGGGTTGGTGGTAGAGGTTTTCGTAGGTTTTGATCAGTAAAATTGCTGTAGAAAGGGAGTTTACTGACCACAGGCTGACGTATAAACTGGGACTACCAGCTAGTAGGAAACCGCTGGTGAGGCTGATGTATTCGTCGGTGTTGTCGAGTTGGACTTGTCCGGTTTCGCAGGCGGAAAGGGTGACTAGGCTGCATTCACTGAGGTTGAAATAGCGGATGATTTCTTCTAGGGTGAGAGTACCATCATATAGCTGTAAACCCGATTTTAGCGGTTCGTTGCGATCGAAGGAACCGTGACAGGAAAAGAACAGATGATGGCTGTCGGCGACTTTTTCGGCTATTTCTAATTTTGACTCTGATTGTTTGCCTTTTTTGGCATCTTGTTTAGCAAAAATTTCTGTGCTGGGGAAAATGTTTTTGATGCTTTGTACTTCCATTTCCGCAGCCGTTAAGTCATTTGTGGGGTTTTGAATGGCGAAGAATTGATCGAATTTACCGCGTTCGTATTTTTGGACTTGGTGCAATAGTTGACAACTGGGGGCGTAGGAAACTCCATTATCGAAGCAGTCAACGAGACAGGGATTCAGGGGGCAATTTTGGTCGTTCGGGTGAAAGCGCTGCCAATTTTCCCTACTCACCGGGAGGGCGTGGAGAGGGAACAGGTGCAAGTAGCGGTGGGGAATCAGGATTAGTTTATCGCAGGTTTCGGGGATGTTTTTAACTATTTCATTAATGTGGAGAATTTGGGCTAGATTTGCTAGTTTGGTTTCTAGGCTATTTTGCCATTCTTGACGGTTACTGTCATAATTTTCTAAATATTCAATTACCCAATCAATTAGTTTTTCTAAATCTTGCGGTGATGATTGCCAAAATTCGATCCCCCCTGCCCCCATTAAGAAGGGGGGTTCTGAATTTCGATCGGGTTCGCTGTGAGATAACTGTGTAACTTCTAATTGATTCTCTCCCATTTTCAAGGGGGATTCCGATCCCTCTTCCTCCCCCCTTATTAAGGGGGGCTGGGGGGGATCGTTCGCGATGAGGAAAGCACAAAAACTATCGCCCAAAATGTACCATTCTACAATTGCTGTTTTTTCATCGGCTAACTTCTGAATTTCACCAAATTTGAGAGGTGTATAGGGATATTTTGCAGCTAAGTCTTGGCGCAGTTGGTTGATGAAGTCATAATTTTTTTCTTCAGCTTGTTTTAACCGTTGATTTTCTTCGGCAATTCTCAGTCTTAACTGTTGCAACTCTTGGCGCACTTGGGGGGGGATTTCTCCTTTGGGATACAAATCTTTCACTGACAGCAACTCGATTAAGTTTTGCCCCTTGGAACGTTCGGCATATTCTACAGCTTCGGTGTAGCGTTTCAGTTGGATGCAAACTTCTACCATGCCCAGATAAAGTTCATTCCATTCTTCGGCTAATTTTTGTTTGGTTTCATCCCCAGATTGAATCTCGCCCCGTAAAAATTCTACTGTTTCAATCGCTGCGGCATAGGTATCATAAGCGAGTTGCCATTGCTGGTTACTTCGGGAAAGATTACCTAAATTAGATAAAGTCTCTGTATGTCCTTGTGGGAAAGCCTCGCGAGTTCTGATAGTTAAAGCATGGCGATAAAGTGCGATCGCCCTCTCCAGATTATCCGCTCGCGAACCCCTGATTCTGTCACTGTAGGCAACGGCTAGGTTATTTAGAGTCATTGCCCAATTTTCGGGGAAATCCTCAAGGGTACGGACTGTTAAAGCAGCCTGATAAAACTCGATCGCCCTCTCCAGATTATCCGCTCGCGAACCCCTGATTCTGTCACTGTAGGGAGCAGCTAGGTTATTTAGAGTCATTGCCCAATTTTCGGGGAAATCCTCAAAAGTATAGACTGTTAAAGCAGCCTGAAAAAACTCGATCGCCCTCTCCAGATTATCCGCTCGTGAACCGTTGATTCTGTTACTGTAGGCAAGGGCTAGGTTGTTTTGAGTCATTGCCCAATCTTCGGGGAAATCCTCAAAAGTATAGACTGTTAAAGCATTGCGATAAAGTGCGATCGCCCTCTCCAGATTATCCGCCCGCGAACCGTTGATTCTGTTACTGTAGGCAAGGGCTAGGTTGTTTTGAGTCGTTGCCCATTTTTCGGGGAAATCCTCAAAAGTATAGACTGTTAAAGCAGCCTCATAAAACTCGATCGCCCTCTCCAGATTATCCGCTCGCGAACCGTGGATTCTGGTACTGTAGGCATTAGCTAGGTTGTTGTGAGTCATTGCCCATTTTTCGGGGAAATCCTCAAGGGTATAGACTGTTAAAGCAGCCTGATAAAACTCGATCGCCCTCTCCAGATTATCCGCTCGCGAACCCCTGATTCTGTTTCTGTAGGCTTCTCCTAGGCTGTTTTGAGTCATTGCCCATTGTTCGGGGAAATCCTCAAGGGTACGGACTGTTAAAGCAGCCTGAAAAAACTCGATCGCCCTCTCCAGATTATCCGCCCGCGAACCGTTGATTCTGTCACGGTAGGCAAGGGCTAGGTTGTTTTGAGTCGTTGCCCATTTTTCGGGGAAATCCTCAAAAGTATAGACTGTTAAAGCAGCCTGATAAAACTCGATCGCCCTCTCCAGATTATCCGCTCGCGAACCGTTGATTCTGTCACTGTAGGGAGCAGCTAGGTTATTTAGAGTCATTGCCCAATCTTCGGGGAAATCCTCAAAAGTATAGACTGTTAAAGCAGCCTGAAAAAACTCGATCGCCCTCTCCAGATTATCCGCTCGCGAACCCCTGATTCTGTTTTTGTAGGCAACGGCTAGGTTATTTAGAGTCATTGCCCAATCTTCGGGGAAATCCTCAAGGGTACGGACTGTTAAAGCAGCCTGATAAAACTCGATCGCCCTCTCCAGATTATCTGCCCGCGAACCGCTGATTCTGTTACTGTAGGCAACAGCTAGGTTGTTTTGAGTTCTAGCGTATTTTTCGCTCCCCGGTTGCCGATTGTTTAAAACTATTTGATAACCCGTAATGGCAATTTCAATATTTTTCGCTCTATTGCCGCGCGGAAATTCACTAATATGAATACTCAAATATTCAATATCGGCGACAATGTACTCAATTCCTTCGGGATGTTCGGCAATTAAATGCTCGGCTACTTGCTGTAAAATCTCGGCAAAACGGAGATTGAGGAGTTGTTGTCGCTGAGCCAGCATCGGGTAAATTACGGCAACACCACTATAGCTTTCTTCTGCTTGCAGTAATTCTAGGATAAAGTTTACATACTCTTGGGGATTTTTACCTTCAGAATTATCGCGCTCTCCGTCATCGTTCATTCCCAAGAATTGCCCTAGCTGACTGGCAAAATTCCGTAAAAAATTAGCGGGATTTTCCTGTCCTTCCTCTGCCAGGTTTTCTGCTACTACCTCGCAAACTTGCAGAAACCCCGAATCTACCAATTCTAAGTTAGCCTGTAAAATCTGCCGTTCCTCACCGTTGGGGCAAGTCAGGAGTGTCTCAATCAATTTCAGATAAGCTTGGGTGCGGGTTTCTTCCATTGTGGGGAGTTGTCAGTAACACGGATGTTTATTTACCATGATTCGTCGATGGGTTGCCAGAAACCGGATTTTTTCGAGAATATTTGATTACAGGCGAAGAGATTGGAAAAAACCCGGTTTTTAAAGATTGTGCGCGGGTGGCCAGAAACCTCGGTTAGCCCGATAGTCCGCCAGGGGTTGAAACCCCTGTCTCATAGCGAAAGTCCTCCTAAGAAACTTAATCTAACTGCGGAGTTTTAGCAATTAGCTCAAACCCAAAAGACTCCGCAG
>NZ_JAUBUI010000114.1:0-9051 GCF_036705385.1 Microcoleus sp. B3-A4
CAGAACATATTGGACAGGTATTGGCTCATAGATGTGCTTACTTAAATGACTTAATTGGTAAGCGAAGAAATAGTTTAGTATAAATACTCATCGCAAAAGTGACACGCTCCCTTTGAGATGCTCCCCTATCGCCCGGCCCCATAATGCCGATGATGATTTTTTTCATATCATAGTTTAGGGTGGAATATATCGCATTCTTGAAAGAGCGAGAACCCTTCTGAATTTGGGCGAGAAAGGGCTCTCGATCTTTCTTAGCCAGATGGCGCAGCCTCACCTGTCACAATCGGTTTTTATTAATTTTTATCTAGCAATAAAGCTATAAATTATACCTTAAGATCCTGCACGGATAAAAAGCTTTTTAAAGGCATAATTTATTACTTTCAAAATAGAGTTGTCTGCGTAATTATGCTGTGTCACACCCAGGGTGTGGAATCTGGGTGGAAACCGAGCCTCTACAAACAAAGTCCGACAGGGTATTAATTCCCTGTCGGACTTTCTCGAAAAACCTCGTTTGTTGGCTACTTTTTCCGATTGGGATTCACAGATCATCCTTCGACTATGCAGCGCCAATCCTTGAGGTTATCGTTAGATAAAGAAATTGGTAACGGGAATAGAGCCAGCAGGGGGCAACGTCCCGGTGGTTGTTAATTTGATCACTAAATCGCTACTCGCCTGAAAACCAGCAGTAGCATCATTAATGACAAGGTAATTACCAGCGATCGAGGCATTTGTAGCCACAACTAAAACAGCGCTATTAATTCCTAGAGCTTGGTTTCCGGCTAATCCTCCATTAGCGTCGATAAACACTTGATCTACCAGAAGCTGTAAAGTGGTGGCAGTGCTATTATTGGCAGCGCGGCTAAAGCTAGTAGGGGCATTCATTGCAGCTCCACCTTGGGTCAACAAGTCGATCTTATCAGTGCCGATCACAAAGTCGTTAACGCGATCGCTGGCGGATACAGAGGATTGTCCAAACTGGAAAAGGTAAATG
Source organism: Microcoleus sp. B3-A4 (assembly GCF_036705385.1). Classification (NCBI taxonomy): domain Bacteria; kingdom Bacillati; phylum Cyanobacteriota; class Cyanophyceae; order Oscillatoriales; family Microcoleaceae; genus Microcoleus; species Microcoleus sp. B3-A4. The sequence goes on from NZ_JAUBUI010000114.1 coordinate 992, forward strand.
TCGTTACCCAATCCGCCTGTAAGTTGGTCGGCTCCGGGTCCTCCGTTTAAACGATCATTACCCTCGTTACCATTAAGGATGTCGTTTCCAGCAGCCCCGTTGAGGTTGTCGTTGCCTGCCAATCCATTGAGGGTATTATTAGCGACGTTGCCGGTGATGACGTTGACTAAAGTATTTCCGGTGCCGTTAAGCAGTGCGGTGCCTGTTAAAGTGAGGTTTTCACCATTTGCAGGTAAGGTGTAGGTGACGCCAGATTGCACTAAATCGATTCCTTGACCTGCAAGTTCACTGACGACATCTCCGGCATTATCCACAACGTAAATATCGTTACCCAATCCGCCTGTAAGTTGGTCGGCTCCGGGTCCTCCGTTTAAACGATCATTACCCTCGTTACCATTAAGGATGTCGTTTCCAGCAACCCCGTTGAGGTTGTCGTTGCCGGCCAATCCATTGAGGGTATTATTAGCGGCGTTGCCGGTGATGACGTTGGCTACAGGATTTCCGGTGCCGTTAATCAGTGCGGTGCCTGTTAAAGTCAGGTTTTCAACATCAGCAGCTAAGGTGTAGGTGATGCCAGATTGCACCAAGTCGGTTCCTTGAGCTGGAAGTTCACTGACGACATCTCCGGTATTATCCACAAGGTAAATATCGTTACCCAATCCGCCTGTAAGTTGGTCGGCTCCGAGTCCTCCGTTTAAACGATCGTTATCATCGCCACCATTTAGGGTGTCGTTGCTGGCCAATCCATTGATGGTGTCGTTGCCGGCCAATCCATTGATGATATCGGGATTGGGAGTTCCGGTTAAGTTATCAGCGTTAGGAGTGCCATTTATTTCGTATGGTGCAATATGAAGTTGAATCTCACCTATAGCACTGCTATAACCATCAACAGCTATTTGATAGGTTGTCCCGGCTGTGGCATCCAGGTTATACAGGCTAGTGTTATTCCCCCCTCCATCATCATTAGCGCCAATCAGAGTGAGGTTATCAACCGCAGAACCAGTTAAAACCGACAAGTAAGTATCGAAATTACTATTTTTGGTGTCAATAGTAAAAGTCCCGCTACTAGGTGCTGTCCAAGACCACCACGCCGAGTTAGTTGTCCCACTTTGGCTAGGTTCACCTACTTCTCCTGTGGCTCCAATATTTGTTCCTGTACCGTTGGCTGTTACACCTGTCAAAGCAATTCGGTTGGCAAAATTATCATTGGCTGGGGGGGGAACGGCAATATTGAGTTGAATCGCTCCGGTAGCACTGCTATAACCATCAACAGCTATTTGATAGGTTGTCCCGGCTGTCGCATTAAGGTTGATGAGGCTAGTTGAATTACCCCCTCCATCATCATTGGAGCCAATCAGACTGAGGCTATCCACCGCCGAACCCGTGAACACGGACAAGTAAGTGTCGAAATTACTGTTTTTGGTATCAATGGTAAAGGTTCCGCTACTGGGTGCTGTCCAAGACCACCACGCCGAGTTAATAGTTCCATTTTGAGCCGGTTCTCCTGTTTCTCCTGTGGCACCTACATTAGTACCTGTTGCATTTGCTGTACTACCTGATAATACACTGCGATTAACAAAATTATCATTGACTGGTGGTGGTGGAGTAACAGTTAATGTTCCTGGAAAGGCTCTTTGATTACTAGCTAGTGACTCATCATATTCGCCAATAGAAGCAGTAGGATCAATAAAAGAAACAACTCGATAAGTACCTACTGGGATAGTAGGAAATGTACCGCTCCAAGAAGCATCAGCCCAATTAAATGGACTCAAGGAAGATAAGTTAGCAGTACCTAACAAATAATGAGAGCCAACAGCATTAGTAACATCATCATCTGTGGAAGCGTAGAAATTAACAGTATAGTTTCCAGATGCTTCTGTGCCATTATTTCGAGCAAATGTATTGACACTAAAACCTTGACCAGGTGAAACGGTAGTTCTACTAAAACTACCAATAGCTGAATTAAACCAGTTATCCCAATGAACTAGGTCTGGTTTGCTGACTGGGGCTGAATCAGCTTTATAAGTATTGAATAAGTCAAACATATAAGGTTGTATTCGGGTTCCACTATTGCCAGTACCAGTAGATCCATACGCATGTACTCCTATTGCTTGGAAAGTATTATCGGGTTGCCAAACAGCACTACCACTCTGACCTCCAAAAGTATCAACTGTGCTACTATAATAAAGTTTAGTATTAGTGGAAGAAGAAATAGTACCATCAGCACGGTATAAACCTACATCATTGAACCATTCTGTTGCAAGATCACTTGGATAACCAGCAGTTGTTATTGATTGACCATTTAGGTTCGTTCTATACCCAGCTGTTCCTGTAGAATTTCCTAGGGAACGATCAAGCTGGATTACACCCCAATCTTGATCCTCAGTAGCTGAGTTTATCCATGAAGTATTAGTTTTCAATGAGGTATATGATGCCTCACCAAACCATCTATCTTTACCATCCCTGCCTGGAGTAAATTTAACTTCTGTTGCCCAACCACCTCGTGCATGACTATAAATAACATGACCAGCCGTTAATACAGTGAAAGGACCTATTAATGTTCCTGTACCACCGGCCCAATCACCATTAGGAAATTTTGCTTGTACAAGTCCAATCGGACTCCAAGGATAGTTTTGAGTATCAGTTACTCTCTGACGGTCATCAATACCAATGATGGTGTCAGTAGATACATAACCGGGTGGTAAAGGTACAGGTTCCACACCATCATTAGCATCAGTAATTCTGGGTGAATCAATAGATGATTTAGCTGGATCTGGTACAGAAACAATAGATGTAGTTGGCTGAAGAATTTGGCCTAAATTCTCTGATGTACTAGGTACAATAATAGCCGGTGCTTCATCTATGTATTCAAAACGGGGATCATCCTTATAAGCTGATATTGTTTGTTCAACCGTTCCTGAAGGAGTCTGCCAGATGTCAGTCCCAGGTTGTGACGCTTGGGTAACTTTTGTGACTCCGATTTCTGCTGGCAAGTTGGTAATTTCACTGGCATTCGCGGTGGGCTTCTGTTTGGCAATTACGCGGTCTGAGCTAAAATTCGTATCCATAATATTGTCGGTTTCTGCTAGAAAGTTGGTTGTTTCACTCGCACTAGCAGTGGGAGAGGGAATGTTGCCAGAGGTTGATAAATTCTTGCCATCGGGCAATAGTGTGTCAAACATGGTATTTTTTGCTTTTTTTATGGGTGGATGTTACTTTTGTCTTGCCTCTATCAATCAATAATGCACGCGAATTGAACTAAATGACCAAAACTTTACACAGTCTTTAAACTCCCTGAACTTTGCCCCGCTATGGTAAGGATTCAGGTCAGGTGAAAAGCAGTAAAATCTATACGGTTTAACCATTCGATCGAATAATCATCAAATATCCATTCTTATTAAAAAACCATGAAAGCTTTGATTCTCGTACCTATTGAGAATTAAGCTGTTGATTTAGCGAAGGATTGAATTCTAGAACTCTTTCTGTGACTACGTTTCAGATACCTGAATCCTTACTCGCTATGTATGAGACAGCGCGGGATTTTTTTGGCGTTTTGTGCGGACTTTATATCACGGCCAAACCGTGACTTGTTTGATACCCCAGGGTGTGGAATGTGGGTTGAAACCCACATTCCACACCCTGAATTGTCACACTACGAATTTTCGGAGTTTGGCTAAATTGAACTGGCGATCGCCAGTCCAATTTCCCACTTGTGTATATAAAAAATGATTATTTGGGTTCACAAAATTCCGCAAAAACCGATTGTGACAGTGGAGGGTGCGGAAAGTGGGTTGAAACCAATCCTATACAAATAAAGTCCGACAGGGAATTAATACCCTGTCGGACTTTCTCAAAAACCCGGTTACTTCGCTAATTTTTACGATTTGGATTCACAGCTCATCCTTTGATTATGCAGCGCCAATCCTTGAGGTTGTGGTTAGATAAAGAAATTGGTAACGGGAATAGAGCCCGCAGGGGGTAACGTCCCGGTGGTTGTTAATTTGATCACTAAATCGTTACCCGCCTGAAAACCAGCAGTAGCATCATTAATCACAAGGTAATTACCCGCGATCGAGGCATTGGTAGCCACAACTACAGCAGCGCTATTAATTCCTAGAGCTTGGTTTCCGGCTAATCCTCCATTAGCGTCGGTAAATACTTGAGGTACCAGAAGCTGTAAAGTGGTGGCAGTGCTATTATTGGCAGCACGGCTAAAGCTAGTAGGAGCATTCATTGCAGATCCACCTTGGGTCAACAAGTCGATCTTATCAGTGCCGATCGCAAAGTCGCTAACGCGATCGCTGGCGGATACAGAGGATTGTCCAAACTGGAAGAGGAAAGTATCTGCACCCGTACTACCCGTTAGAATATCTTGAGCGCCCCCCCCGTTGAGCGTATTATTAGCGGTGTTGCCGATGATAGTGTTGGCTAGAGTATTTCCGGTGCCGTTAATCACTGCGCTGCCTCCTAAACGGAGGGTTTCAACATTTGCAGCTAAGGTGTGGCTGACGGTTGAGCGCACCTCGTCGGTTCCTTGACCTGCAAGTTCAGTGACGACATCTCCTACATTATCCACAAAGTAGATATCGTTACCCAATCCGCCTGTAAGTTGGTCGGCTCCGGTACCGCCATTGAGCGTATTATTAGCGGTGTTGCCAAAAATAGTGTTGGCTAGAGTATTTCCGGTGCCGTTAATCACTGCGCTGCCTTCTAAACGGAGGGTTTCAACATTTGCAGCTAAGGTGTGGCTGACGGTTGAGCGCACCTCGTCGGTTCCTTGAGCTGCAAGTTCAGTGACGACAACTCCTGCATTATTCACAACGTAGATATCGTTACCCAATCCGCCTTTAATTTGGTCGAGTCCGCCACCGCCAGTGAGGATATTATTAGCGGCGTTGCCGGTGATGACGTTGGCTAAAGTATTTCCGGTGCCGTTAATCAGTGCGGTGTCTATTAAAGTGAGGTTTTCAACTTCAGCACCTAAGGTGTAGGTGACGCGAGATTGCACCAAGTCGGTTCCTTGAGCTGCAAGTTCACTGACGACATCTCCGGCATTATCCACAACGTAAATATCGTTACCCAATTCGCCTGTCATTTGGTCGGCTCCGGGTCCTCCGTTTAAACGATCATTACCCTCGTTACCATTAAGGATGTCGTTTCCAGCAACCCCGTTGAGGTTGTCGTTGCCGGCCAATCCATTGAGGGTATTATTAGCGGCGTTGCCGGTGATGACGTTGGCTACAGGATTTCCGGTGCCGTTAATCAGTGCGGTGCCTGTTAAAGTCAGGTTTTCAACATCAGCAGCTAAGGTGTAGGTGATGCCAGATTGCACCAAGTCGGTTCCTTGAGCTGCAAGTTCAGTGACGACATCTCCTGCATTATCCACAGCGTAGATATCGTTACCCAATCCGCCTTTAAGTTGGTCGGCTCCGAGTCCTCCGTCTAAACGATCGTCACCATCGCCACCATCTAGGGTGTCGTTGCTGGCCAATCCATTGAGGGTGTCGTTGTCGGCCAATCCATAGATGGTATCTGGATTGGGAGTTCCGGTTAAGTTATCCGGGCCAGGAGTGCCAATTATAGGGCCGTCTATATCCTCTGCAATATTAAGTTGAATCTCACCTGTACCACTGCTAAAACCATCGACAGCTATTTTATAGGTTGTCCCAGCTGTAGCATTCAGGTTAATCAGGCTAGTGTAATTCTCTCCCCCATCATCATCGGAGCCAATCAGACTGAGGTTATCAACCGCATCACCAGTGAAAACCGACAAGTAAGTATCGAAATTACTGTTTGCGGTGTCAATCTCAAAGGTCCCGGTACTGGGTGCTGTCCAAGACCACCACACCGAGTTAGTTGCCCCACTTTGGCTAGGTTCACCTACTTCTTCTGTGGCTCCAATATTTGAGCCTGTACCATTGGCTGTTACACCGGTCAAAGCAATTGAGTTGGCAAAATTGTCATTGACTGGAGGGGGAGGGACAATATTAAGTTGAATCTCACCTGTAGCACTATAATAACCATCGACAGCTATTTGATAGGTTGTCCCGGCTGTAGCATTCAGGCTAATCAGGCTAGTGTAATTCCCTCCCCCATCATCATTGGAGCCAATCAGAGTGAGGTTATCAACCGCACCACCAGTGAAAACCGACAACCAAGTATCGAAATTACTGTTTACGGTGTTAATCTCAAAGGTCCCGGTACTGGGTGCTGTCCAAGACCACCACACCGAGTTAGTTGTCCCACTTTGGCTAGGTTCACCTACTTCTCCTGTGGCTGCAATATTTGAGCCTGTACCATTGGCTGTTACACCGGTCAAAGCAATTGAGTTGGCAAAATTGTCATTGACTGGAGGGGGAGGGACAATATTAAGTTGAATCTCACCTGTAGCACTATAATAACCATCGACAGCTATTTGATAGGTTGTCCCGGCTGTAGCATTCAGGCTAATCAGGCTAGTGTTATTCGCTCCCCCATCATCATTGGAGCCAATCAGAGTGAGGTTATCAACCGCATCACCAGTGAAAACCGACAAGTAAGTATCGAAATTACTGTTTGCGGTGTTAATCTCAAAGGTCCCGGTACTGGGTGCCGTCCAAGACCACCACACCGAGTTAGTTGGCCCACTTTGGCTAGGTTCATCTACTTCTCCGGTGGCTCCAATATTTGAGCCCATTGTACTCACAGGTACGCCATTTAGGAGAATCCGGTTAGCGAAATTATCATTCGAGTCCGCCAAAGCATTGTTAATGTTCAGCCTACCTCCTGAGACCGTCTTACCACTCAAAGCAGAAATAGCATCAGTTGTTTGCAGCAGCTTGTCTTTAACTTGCTGTGCTGTCCAAGTGGGATTTTGAGACCACAGCAAGGCCGCGGCCCCGGTGACATGGGGAGATGCCATTGATGTCCCAGAGATGGTATTGTAGCTAGAGTTAGGCCAGGTGCTATAGATATCCTCACCTGGCGCTCCTAAATCAACACTGGCGGATCCATAGTTGGAGAAAGAGGAGAGTCCATCGGTGCGGGTGGTTGCGGCAACAGAGATAATATTAGATAGGTTGTAACTGGCAGGATAAGAAGGCGTTGTGTCGTTGTCATCTCCAATCCCATCAAAGCCTCCATTACCCGCCGCAGCAATAAATAAAGCTCCCTGTTGTCCGGCAGTATTGATGGCATCGGATAGAGTTTGACTATAGCCGTCGCCTCCCCAAGAGTTATTAGTAATTTTGACTCCCTTCCCCGTTGCATAGTCAATGGCGAGGATTGCATCAGATGTATAGCCGGAACCACTATCATCTAAAAACTTAAGTGGCATAATCTTGGCATTCCACGCAACCCCCGTCACTCCAACGCCGTTATTGCCTTTGCCGGCAATGGTTCCCGAAACATGGGTACCGTGTCCCTGCACATCCATCGGGTTATTGTCGTTATAGGCAAAGTCCCAGCCGCGAGTGTCATCTATATATCCGTTATTGTCGTTATCGATGCCATCTCCGGTGATTTCCCCTGGATTTGTCCAGATATTGCCCACTAAGTCGGGGTGGTTGTAATCAACGCCCGTATCAATAACACCGATAACTAAGTTTGGGTTTCCCTGTTGAATATCCCAGGCTTCGGGGGCATCGATGTCTGCATCGGCTGTTCCCCCACTTTGACCTGTGTTGTTTAGTCCCCATAACTGAGAATAGCCAGGATCGTTAGGAGTTGTGGCTTGGGGTGTAATTGTTGCTAATTTTTCTTGAGCAGGACTCGTTTTTTGGACATCCTCAGGAGTTGTGGCTGGGGGTGTAATTGTTGCTAATTTTTCTTGAGCAGGACTCGTTTTTTGGACATCCTCAGGAGTTTTGGCTGGGGGTGTAATTGTTGCTAATTTTTCTTGAGCAGGACTCGTTCTTTGGACATCCTCAGGAGTTTTGGCTGGGGGTGTAATTGTTGCTAATTTTTCTTGAGCAGGACTCGTTTTTTGGACATCCTCAGGAGTTGTGGCTGGGGGTGTAATTGTTGCTAATTTTTCTTGAGCAGGACTCGTTTTTTGGACATCCTCAGGAGTTGTGGCTGGG
>NZ_JAUBUI010000114.1:9151-15749 GCF_036705385.1 Microcoleus sp. B3-A4
TGGACATCCTCAGGAGTTGTGGCTGGGGGTGTAATTGTTGCTAATTTTTCTTGAGCAGGACTCGTTTTTTGGACATCTTCAAGGGTGATGATATAATCCGGCTCTATGTATTCAATTCGGGGATCATCCTTATAAGCGGATATTGTTTGTTCAACCTTTCCTGAAGGAATCTGCCAAATGTCAATCCCAAGTTGTGAGGCTTGGGTGACTTTTATGACTCCGATTTCTGCCTGCAAGTTGGTAATTTCACTTGAAGTCGCGTTGGGCTTCAGTTTGACTATTACACGAGTTTGGTTAAAATTTGTATCCATGATCGTATTTTTTCTTTTTTTTATGGGTGGTGGTTATTTTTGTTTTGCGTCTACAAATGGACGCGAATTCAACTAAATGAGCAAAAATTTAGAAAGTCGTTAAACTCGCTGAATTTTCCCTCGCTATGCTATACTCTGCTATATATACATCTATCATAAGGGGTAGGAGTATTTATACGTTTTGTAATGAAACTTTACACGGAGTGTTTAATAACGAGTAGGAAATGGCCTCGTTAGACATTTATTTTCTTCCCCTGAAAGTGTTGCCTGTACGCAATTTCCATACCTGAAAGCAAAAAGACGTAGTTTTTTATACTCTAATAATTCAGTATAATTTCGTCGAGTACACAAAAATAATATCTGTTTTTATAAGCAAGCGCATCAGTAATATCACTGGAAAGTCTAATCCAATTGGATTAATAACTAAGTATATTTATTTAGAATAATCCTGAAAAAGGGAAAGAAGCGATCGCCCGTTTCCCTTTTTCAGGATCGTGCAGGGGTTGTAGACTTGGATAAAAAGCAGAGAGACAAAGGCTTTCAGGCTTAAATCGATGTGAACCTCTTGTGTCAAAATTCAATCATTCGAGTTTCACACCCGTTTCCTGCAGGAAAAGCCTTACAAAAAACTAAAAAATCTCCCCAGCAATCATCCCCGCCAATATGACAAACCCCACCCAAACATTTTGGCGAAAGATTTGACCGTAAACAAGCTTTGGGATATCCGCATTCCGCAGTTGACTGTACTGCAAAAACCACAAAATCGCCGCCGCACTAATTGCCAACCAAAAACCAATGTGCAAGTGCAGATTAATTCCCATTGCTGCTAACAAAGCGACTGTACCAACAAAGAAAAAACCCACAGCATTAGCAGCATTATCCCCGAAAAAAATAGCGCTGGAATTCACACCCAAACGCAAATCGTCTTCCCGATCGCTCATCGCATAAACTGTATCAAATCCCATCGTCCAAAACACGACTGCACCCCACAGCAGCCAAGTAGCTAATTCTAATTCGTCAACAGCGGCGCTCCAACTAATTAAAACTGCAAAACCCCAGGCAATTGATAACACTAATTGCGGCACTGGAAAGAATCTTTTTGCCAGTGGATAGCAGATAATTACTGGTACGGCGGCCACGCACAGCCAGAAGCTTAAAGGATTGAGATAAAAAGCGAGAATCGCCGCGCAAGCAAAGGAAATTAATGCAACTCCTATCCCAGTTTGCACGGTGAGGGCGCGGGATGCTAGGGGGCGCGATCGCGTTCTTTCTACTTCGGGATCAATATCGCGATCCCATAAGTCGTTGATGACGCATCCAGCCGCACTCGTGGCTAAGGTACCCAACACAATCACGCCCACCAATGCTGCAGGCGGTTTCCCATGTGTTGCTAAAAAGACGGCCCAGAGGGCTGGAATCATTAAAATGAGCCTTCCTGCTGGTTTGTCCCATCTCAAAAGCCTCACGACGGTTAGCAATGTGGATTCGGGTTGGCGATCGGGCTCTTTAAGCATTTCAATTCTAGATTTGATATTTTTAACTCTAGATTTTATCAAATTTTAGGCACAATCACTTACCATCTCTGCTGCCGATGCCCTTCGGGATAGCTTCGCTCCGGCGTACTTCTGCCGAAATTTAAAACAGGTAGAAGTCTTGACCAGTCAGCAGTTCCAGATTTTTGCTAATTTAATAGAATCCCTAACTGGATTCGTGAAATAATCATAAATATCTGTCAACCCCGATACTCCAATGGTTAATTCACTTGCTTCTGCGGAGTCAAATCGCATTATTGCTGCTATTGATATGGGTACTAACTCATTTCACATGGTGGTGGCGCGCATCGATCCGAAATTGCCCGCGTTTACGATTATTGCTAGAGAAAAAGATACGGTTCGGTTGGGCGATTGCGAGGTTAAGACAGGATGCTTGAAGCCCGAGGTTATGGAAAGGGCGATCGCCACTCTGCGCCGTTTTCAAGATATTGCTAAAACTTTCAATGCTGAACAAATTATCGCTGTTGCTACCAGTGCGGTTCGGGAAGCCCCTAACGGGCGGGATTTTCTCAAACAAGTTGCTGAAGAATTAGACCTGAATGTGAGTTTAATTTCTGGTCAAGAAGAAGCGCGGAGAATTTATCTCGGTGTTCTTTCGGGTATGGAGTTTAACAATCAGTCGCAGGTGATTATTGATATTGGGGGCGGTTCTACGGAGTTGATTTTAGCAGACAGTTCTGAGGCTCGCTCTCTCACCAGTACAAAAATTGGTGCTGTTCGCTTAACAGGACAATTTGTCAAAACTGACCCGATTAGCAGGGAGGAGTTTGCTTATTTGCAAGCTTATATTCGGATTTCGATAGAAAGACCGATCGACGAATTGCGCTCTCACTTCAATGCAGGCGAACCTCTGCGCTTGATTGGCACTGCTGGAACCATCGAAACTCTGGCTGCAATTAACGCTCGCGAAAAGTTGGGAACAGTGCCGAGTCCCCTAGCCGGATATCAGTTAAGTTTAAAAGATTTGCGCGATTTAGTTAATCGCTTTCGCAAACTTTCTTACTCGGAAAGGCTGGCCATTCCGGGAATGTCGGACAAGCGGGCAGAAATTATTCTAGCAGGTGCCTTGATTTTGCAAGAAGCGATGACACTATTAGGAATTGAATCGCTGACTGTTTGCGATCGCTCTTTACGAGAAGGCGTAATTGTTGACTGGATGCTGAGCCACGGTTTGATTGAAAACCGCTTGCGCTATCAAGGTTCCATCCGCCAGCGCAGCATTCTGCACATGGCTGACAAATATCAAGTCAATTTAGAACAAAGCGAAAGAACCGCAGCATTTGCGCTCAAATTGTTCGACCAAACTCAAGGAATTCTGCACTCTTGGGGAACCGAAGAACGGGAGTTGCTGTGGGCAGCCGCGATTCTTCACAACAGTGGTTTGTACGTCAGTCATTCGGCGCACCACAAGCATTCTTACTATTTAATTCGCAATGGTGAGTTATTAGGATACACAGAAACAGAGATAGAAGTAATTGCCAATTTAGCTCGCTATCACCGGAAAAATCCTCCCAAGAAAAAGCATGAAAATTTTCTAATCCTGCCTAAAAAATACCGTGAAGTAGTTAGTAAACTGCATCCTTTTCTACGGTTGGCGGTGGCTTTAGACAGGCGACAAATTGGCGCAATTTCTGATTTTAAATGCGAACACCGCCCGGAAGTTCGAGAGTTTCACTTGCGGCTGCAACCGCTCAATCCCGGGGACGATTGCGCTCTGGAAATGTGGAGTTTGGATTATAAAAAGCCTGTTTTTGAGGCAGAGTACAATCTCAAATTAGTGGCAACTTTAGAGCCGACTCTGGTTCGAGTTTAAAGACGAGGTAGAGCCGGGAAACGATAAACTGTAGGGTGTGCAGTGTTAGAGAGAGTCTTCGTGGTGAAGAAGACAGTCAAATGCTTGAAATCTCGAAGCCTACAATCGTTAAATTTTTTTCTTTTAAGGGGTGATCGGTAATAAACCTAGTTTATTGCCGATCGCCCAACGGTAGGATCAGGTAAAGCCGGTCGATCGCACCAATAAGCCTATTGGGCAGCGCGCAGCTACAAACTACGAGATTGCAAGCATTTGAGGGACTTCGAGACCAGGCTCGGCACTCACGCCAGACAGGGCTGATGATGTAGTGCTTAGCCAAAGATGGTAAAATCATTGAGATCGATCGCACTAGCTTGCACTCCATTTAAAGCAGCCAACAATTGACCGTTCTGACCAATCCTGATGAAAGCTGCATTAGCGTTTTGGGTAATACTAAGTTGAGCAAAAGTTAGACCGCCCCCTAACACCAGCAAATCTTCACCTTTTGTGAAATCAATAATTTGATCGCTGCCGGCACCTGCTGTTAAAACAAAGCGATCGCGCCCCATGCCGCCACTGAGAATATCATTGCCCAAACCCCCAATCAGACAATCGTCACCTTTGCCGCCGTAAATAGTATCGTTGCCCTCCTCGCCGCATAGCTTGTCACTACCGCCGTTACCAAACATCAAATCATTTGAGGCAATAGCTGAGGCAGTAGGGGTGCAAGGATTTCCTACTATAAGTCTGTGAGGCTGCTGGAGTAAGGCCTAGCTGCTGGATACCTAGGACAGCCATGACCTTACTTCAAGACAATCAAGATGTCAAATGGGTTCTATATTATGTAACTTAAATGCCGAGTGGCTTAGGCTCATAAATGCCAACCAGGTGAGGATCGGCGAACGGGCTAGTTTTAGCCACACCGAAAGGCTCGCTATTAATTCCTAGAGGTTGGTTTCCGGCTAATGCTGCATTAGCCTCGGTAAACGCTGGACTTAGGTCCTTTTTTAAGGTGGGGACAGCGCTATTGACATCAGGGCTAAAGAGACTAGGGGCATTCATCGCGGCTCCACCTTCGGTCAGTAAGTCGATTTTCTCACTGCCGGCAAAGCCGGTATCCGGGCTGGCGGATACAGAGGATTCTGCAAACGGCAACATCAAACTATCTGCACCCGTACTACCCGTTAGAGGATCTTCACCAGTCTCCCCCTTGAGCGTATTATTGGCAGTGTTGCCTGCACTAGGGTCGGCTACATCCTTGATGCTATCTGCTGCATTGGCAGTTTCGGTTAAGGTAGCAGCGCCAGCAGGGGTAGGTGCAATATGAAGTTGAATCGAACCTCTATTACTCTGATAACCATCAACAGCTATTTGATAGGTTGTCCCGGCTGTGACACTCCGGGTAAGCCTGCTAGCTAGATTCCCTCCCCCAATATCATCATTAGCGGCAATCAGAGTGAGGCTATTAACCGCAGAACCATTGAAAAGGGACAAGTAAGTATCTAAACCACTGCCTATGGTGTCAAAAGTATAGCTCCCGCTGCTGGGTGCTGTCCAAGACCACCACACCGAGTTAGTTAGCCCATTTTGGGTAGGTTCACCTACTTCTCCGGTGGCTCGAATATTTGAGCCTCTAGCGTTGGCTGTTTGACCTGTCAAACCAATTCGGTTGGCAAAATTGTTATTGGGTGGAGCGGTAGGGGCAATATTAAGGTTAATCGAACCGAGGGTATAATTGCTATAACCATCCACAGCTATTCTATAGGTTGTCCCGGCTGTGGCATTCAGGTTATACAGGCTAGTGTTATTCCCTCCGGAATCATCATCAGCGCCAATCCGACTGAGGTTATTAACCGCAGAACCAGTGTAAACGGACAACCAAGTATCGAAATTACTGCCTCTGGTGTCTATTTTAAAGAACCCGCTACTGGGTGCTGTCCAAGACCACCACGCCGAGTTAATTCGCCCACTTTGGGCAGGTTCACCTACTTGTCCGGTGGCTCCATGATTTGAGCCTGTACTGTTGGCTGTTGCACCTGCCAAAGCAATCGCGTTGGCAAAATTGTTATTGGCAGGAGGGGGAGCGGTAATTTTAAAGTTAATATTACCGGTATTACTCTGCCAACCATCAACAGCTATTTGATAGGTTGTCCCGGCTATGACATCCCGGGTAAGCCTGCTAGTGTTATTCCCTCCGGAATCATCATCAAAGCCAATCAGACTGAGGCTATTAAGCGCAGAACCAGTGTAAACGGACAACCAAGTATCGAAATTACTGCCTATGGTGTCAAAAGTAACTGTCCCGGTACTGGGTGCTGTCCAAGACCACCACGTCGAGTTAATTACCCCACTTTGGGCAGGTTCACCTACTTCTCCCGTGTCTCCAATATTTGAGCCTGTTGTACTCACAGGTAGGCCAGGGAGCAAACGTCGGTTAGCAAAGTTATTATTTACGCTCATAGTTTTTTTGCCTTTTTTTCTCAGTGGTAATTACTTTTGTCTCGCGTGTACACATACATGCGAATACATCTGCACGCGGGCGTTGCTGATTCACGGTATGAATCAACTTTTCTCCGAACTTACAACACTCACCCTACTTGGCTTATACCCATTGGGAAATCTTGAATTCATACCTGTATTCAGCAACGCCTTCACGCAAATACATCTGCACGCGAATGCCAAATAGTAAGCAAAAGTTTATAAATGCGCTAGAGTGGCTTGACTTGAGCTTACTATGTATCCATCATAAACTGCTCCGAATCTTTGATTATTTTTTTAATTAAAGTTTACACTTAGTGTTCACGGGGTGACAACCCCGTCAAAAGCTTCACGGGGTGACAACCGCGTCTGAACATACAGCGGTTACCGCTGTTATGAGGTACAATTAAGAATAATAAAATATCATTGTGTAATCAAAGCTAATGAAAGCATATTCACTCGAT